>CACXFV010000064.1 GCA_902767015.1 uncultured Lachnospiraceae bacterium
GAGCATTAGCGATAGCACAAAGTGCTGATGATAATCAACATATCGGAAGAAATTATTAAAAAATGGAGGGTTTAACAAATGGATTTTACAGAATTAGTCGCATCAAGAAGAAGTATCCGTGCCTATAAGGAAGGCACCAGCGTTGATCATGGTGTTATCACAGAGCTGATCAGATTTGCACAGCAGGCTCCATCATGGAAGAATTCTCAGACAGGGCGCTATTATGTTGTGACATCACCGGACAAGCTTGCACAGTTTAAGGAGAAATGTTTACCGACATTTAACCAGAATAGCTGTAAAAATGCACCGGCACTCATTATCTCAACCTTTGTCAAGACACGCTCCGGATTTACAAGAGAAGGTCAGGCTGAGAATGAACTTGGTGATGAATGGGGCGCCTACGATTTAGGACTGCAAAATGATCTCTTGATTTTAAAGGCAAGAGAGGAAGGTCTTGACACATTGATCATGGGAATCCGCGATGAAAAAGCCATCCGGGAAATGCTGTCCATCCCTGATACAGAAGAGGTTGTTGCTGTTATCTCCCTAGGCTACAGAGATATTGAGCCGGAGATGCCAAAGAGAAAAGAAACAGAAGCTATCGTAAAGTTTTTCTAGACATATCATTCCATCAGTGTGGCAATAGGCAATTCACTTATGCGGGCTGTCGCGTTATAGAAATGAACCGACAGCTCCATTGCTACATTTTCACTTTTTTATAAAAATATACCACCAGCTGTGTTCTGTCCCGCAGTTCTAATTTGTCAAGTATACTGCTCACATAATTCCTTACGGTTCCCTCTGACAAAAACATTTTTGAGGCAATTTCCTTATTGTTATATCCTTCTGCCACAAGACAGATGACCTCATACTCCTTTTCAGTGATATTCCTGCCCTCAAAGGTCTCATAATCAGAAGAATATTTTAGAACCTCTTCTTCTCCATCTCTGTCCTCGTAAGTATCTTCTTCCTGTGCTTCTTTTCCTATGTTGGGAATTTTATCGATAATCTCTCCGCCGAATACACTCTGCCCCGAGTATACCGCATTGACAGCCGGTACTATTCCCTCAAAATCCTGCTTCAAAATATATCCTTTTGCATGACATTTCAGCGCAGAAATAACATATTCATCATCAGAAAATGTGGTTAAAAATAATATTTTCGCGTCAGGATACTTTTTTGTAATCTCATATGCCGCCTCAATACCGGTTTTTCCTGCCATTCTGATATCTGATAAAAGGATATCCGGCAGAAGTTCTTCATATAATCTTACCGCATCCTCTCCATTTTTTCCGACTGCCACCACTTCAATATTCCCCGCCTCTAATATCATTTTCAGAGACATTAAAACAATATCATCGTCATCCACTATTACTATCTTCACTGTCTTCCTCATTTCTGCGCATCACCTTATCAGTGATAGCGGTTCTACCTTCTGATTCCTGTTCCGATTCCAGTTCCGATTCCTCTAATTGGGATGATGATATAAAATCTTCGGAACGCTGATAAATATTCTAAATCCCTTTTCATACGAAAAATGAATCAATCCATTCATCAATTTAACTCTGTCCTGCATATTGATAAGCCCTATGCCTGTTCCATATTCTCTCTGCGCATCTGCATGGTACTGCTTTTTCCGAATCTCCATACCATTATCCTCAATTACCATCTGGTAATATTCCTCCAGCTCCCGCATGTATACATGCACCTCATCGCCATCACAGTATTTTACGATATTGTTGACTGCTTCCTTTAAAATTGTTAAAAAGGCATACTTAATATCCTTGTCCGCATCCATTGAAATATCGCACGCAAACTCTACCCTGAAGTTCCCCAAATCCCCCAATATCGCCCTTGCCGCCTTGTCAATGTCAAAACTCTCCTTATGAAGATCATGTACACTTTCCCTTACACTGTTCATTGCCTCATCAAGGGTATCTCTTACGGGGGTGAGCAGCTTTTTGACCTGATTATCTTTGCTGACAGCCATAATCGCACCCACCTGGAGGATGGAACGGGATAAAAGATGTCCCACATTATCATGAATCTCTCTGGCAATCCTGTTTCTTTCACTTAAGACAGCGATTCTCACCTCTTTGTCCTGATGATTGCGAAGTGACTTATTTTTTTCTTCAAGCAGATAAGTCATCTCCCAACTGTCATCCCTGAAACGTTTCATCGACTTCGAAAGTATCTTATTAGACTTTGACTTAAAAGCCATATCAACAGAGAGTACCAGAAATAGTAAAAACAGTATGTAATCAATAGCTTGAAAATTGACAACAGAGATTTTCAAAATGCCATATAACTTCTGATGGTGATAGATATCATAGAAATCACACAGCATAATAGCCACTGTAAATGCCATAAAATATCGGATATCCCTCTTATTGTCGTAATATTTATAAATAAAAGCATAAAGAACCATGGGGATAAAGGGCGTAAATCCTGTGACAAAAAATGTGATAACCATCATCAGATAGTACAGGAATGACTCTAGTCTGCTCTGCCTCAAATCATGCGTTATATAAGTAATACACATCAGTATTCCCCCCAGAAGCATATAGACCACCTGCTGTTCCTTAATTCCACCGCTTCCGATGATAAGGTAACCCATTGCCAATAAAATAACTCTGTCAATTAATGATATCATATACATTCGTTCTTTCTAAAACCTGAATATCCCAATTATATGACGCAGTGCCAAAAAAGTCACATAACAATTACGCCTATATGAACCGGTGTATGACTTTTGTATCCAACACCATTATATTAGATTACGGACGGAAAAACAATATTATTTTTATCTCTGTGTATATTGCAGGGATAATCTGCGATACTGCCATTCATACGCAGATTTATTACTATGGGGATGAAATGCCACATGAAAGATGACAAATGTCATATGAATTTACTTTTCAATATCAAAGAATATGATTATTTTCACTTAATTTTTTTAATGATACCTTATATAATACTACTTGATATAGTAATTTTGGGAGGTCAGAATATATGAGTAAAAAATCAAATCATGTAAATAGCAACTCAGCAGACTTAGACAGCAAAACTTCTGTCATTATCGTTGAAAATCTTGTCAAAAGATACAAAGAGCTGATTGCTCTGGATCACTTTAATCTTGATATAAAGGAGGGCGAAATCTTCGGTCTGTTAGGTCCGAATGGTTCAGGAAAAACCACTACCATCAACTGTATTCTTGCCCTGCTTAAATATGACAAAGGAACAATAAAGGTATTGGGAAAAGAAATGAAGCCTGACAGCTATGACCTGAAAAGAAATATAGGAGTTGTCATGCAGAATGTTGCTGTATTTGACGAACTGACTGTATATGAAAACATTGATTATTTTTGTGGTCTGTACATAAAAGATAAATCCACCAAAAAGCAATATGTAGAAGATGCCATTAACTTTGTTGATCTTGATAAATTCCGGAAGTTTTATCCGAAAAAATTATCAGGCGGTCTGTTAAGACGTCTAAATATTGCATGTGGTATTGTACACAAACCAAAGCTTATCTTTATGGACGAGCCGACAGTTGCCGTAGATCCCCAAAGCCGTAATAATATTCTTGAAGGTATCGTAAAACTCAACGAACAGGGAGCAACCATCGTTTACACCTCACACTATATGGAGGAGGTAGAGCAAATCTGTACCAGAATATCCATCATGGATAAAGGAAAGAATATCACCATAGGTTCTGCACCGGAACTGAAAAAAATGATTAAAAATACGGAAACTATCAGCATTGAACTTCTGGACATTCCTGAAGCGGTATTGGAGAAAATAAAGAATATCAACCATATATACAAAACAGAATATATCGACAATACCTTAAAGCTTTATTTTAGTGGCGGCAGGCATAATCTGATTAATGTTTTGGATTTGTTAAAGAAGGAAGACCTGCATTTTGGTCAGGTATATTCACAGCTTCCGACTCTCAATGACGTATTTCTTGAACTTACCGGCAAGGAATTACGTGATTAAACTTATTTGACTGCTTAAAAAATCTTTAAGAAAGGAAACGTATCTGTCTTTACATGGAGAATGATAATACATGGAAAATAGGATACACGGACAGAGCTTATGTTTGTTCATTTATATCAATACAGGT
Source organism: uncultured Lachnospiraceae bacterium (assembly GCA_902767015.1). Lineage (GTDB taxonomy): Bacteria > Bacillota > Clostridia > Lachnospirales > Lachnospiraceae > Bovifimicola. Next base: position 4,130 of record CACXFV010000064.1, read on the forward strand.
TAAAAACCATTATACGTTCTAAAGAAGAGTTTTTCTGGATTCTTCTCTTCCCGATTCTTCTTGGAACCTTCTTTTATGTTGCTTTTAGCAATATATCAAAAAGTACGGAAAATTTCAGTACCATTCCGGTGGCTGTTGCCTTAGATGATGAGGATACTTTTTTTCAATCATATCTGGATGCTTTATCCGGTGATGCCTCTTCTATTCTCGAAATTACCTATACAGATGATGAAGAAGCAGAACAATTGTTAAAAAATGAGAAGGTGACAGGAATCATTACCTCTCAAAATGGTGAGGTCACACTGACCATCTCACAATCAGGAATTTATCAGAGTATTTTAAAGGAAATTGTTGACGGATATATTCAATCCTATGATGTTATTCATTCCGTTGACTTATCTGATAACAGCAAGCTTGAGCTGGTGCTTTCTAAGCTCTCCTCGAATCAGGACTATATTCGCAATCTTGATTTTACAAATGGTAATACTGATATTTTTGTAGATTATTATTATTCACTGATTGCGATGGCATGTCTCTTTGCTGCCTTTTCAGGTCAAAGCTGCGCCGACGGCATTCTTGCCAATCTCTCACCACAGGGTATGCGAAAATGTCTGTCTCCTGTACACAGAATGACCATGATACTGGCAGATATTACTGCCAGCTGTACCTTCCCGATTATCGCCAATGTCGCTGTCATTATCTACTTAAGCTATATACTCAAGGTGAATCTTGGCGGAAGTATGCCACTTATTTTTGCAACCTCTGTATTAGGTACTATAATAGGTGTCACGGTCGGATTATGCGTAGGCTCCATCTACAAAATTAAAAAGGAAGCAAAAATTGGTCTTCTCTCAGCCCTCTCTCTGTTTTCCAGCTTTTTAAGCGGACTTATGGTGGGTGGCATCAAATATGACATTGAAAAACATGCACCATTCATCAACAAGCTGAATCCGGCAACCGTGATTACGGATGCACTGTATAGTCTGAATATCTATGACACCTATGAAAAATATATCACCTGTATGATCATTCTTGCCGTTATGAGTGTGGTACTTTGCATGATCAGTTATTTTATGATAAGGAGGGAATACTATGCAGACCTTTAAAACATATTTCAGAATCTCCAAAAAATATCTTCAGGGATTTTTTATCTATGTACCGATATTTTTTGTCATTATGATGCTAATGGTAAATCAGCAGACTGAAAAAACAGAAACTAAGTTTTCGACCTCCAGTATAAAAATATCCATCTTTGATCATGATCATTCTACACTCAGCAAATCTCTAGCTGATTATCTCGGTGAGCATCACAAACTTATCGATATCAAAGAAGATATGGATACTATAAGAGATGAAATCTACCAGCGAAATATTGATTATATCCTTGTGATTCCGGAAGGTTATGAGAATTATATCAATGCCTGTGCTCAATCGCCATCTGCAGAAAACACGGATTCCTTCACAAATGATGCTAATACCACGGATGATAGGATGCTGGTAACTTATAAAATTCCTAATTCCCGCTTTGCTGCTTTTGCAGACTCGCAGATTAATAAATATATGAAAATTTATTCTACATACATCTCTGCAGGTGCGGATAGGGAAGAGGCTGCCACAAAGACAATCTCCACCATGTCTGAGGAGACGACGGTAACAATTCAGGCCTCTGAAAAAGAGGCAATATCTTATGTGCATATCTTTTATACCTATATGACATATATATTGATTTCCGTGGTGACCCTATGTATCTCCCCTATTCTTATATTGTTTAATGAGAACAAAATTAAGAGCAGACTAAATGTCAGCAGTGTTTCGCCATTGAAGATTAACCTACAGCTTGCGCTCGCATCATTGATTTATACATTTGGAATCACGTTGCTGTTTATTCTTACCTCCTTTGTCTTGTTTAAGGACGAGATGGTTTTTGACAAAACCATACTGAGAATTGCCAATGCCGCTGTCTATGCATTAATCTGTCTGTCTCTGACATTTCTCCTTGCGACCTGTCTGGCGAAGCAGAATATGTTATCGGCCATTGTCAATCTAATCGGTCTTGGACAAAGCTTTATCTGCGGTGTATTCGTTGATCGTGCACTGATGTCAAAGGTTGTCCTTGCATTTGGAAGAGTGTTTCCTGCATACTGGTATGTGAATATTGAAGAAGAGCTAAATAAATATAAGCATATCACAGACTTTACCGATTCTTCACGTCACACAGTGATATATGGCTTTATTATCGAAATATTATTTGCCGTTATATTATTTATGATTGGTCTTGTAATCAATAAGAATAAGAAAAACTGATATTATCAATAGCTTTCAATAGCTGTTACCCCTACAACTAAAGTAAATACGTAACTGTTCAGCCATAAGTTGAACAGTGACACACATAATAAGCCTCCTATTCTTTGGATATCTGTTCATCCGGAATAGGAGGCTCATTTACTCTTTATTACTCTGTCTGATTCCTTTATCTACTTTAAAAGGCTTACATTTATTCTATCTCTAATGCTTCCGTCGTAGGCTGCTCCGGTTCTACGGGCTGTGTAACAGGCTGTGTGGTTGACGGTGCTACTGTTGTAGGTTGTGTGGTCGGTACTTGTCTGGTAGTTGTCTGTTCCTGCGTGGTAGCTCTCTCTGTAGACCTCTGTGTTGTTGTCGCCCGATTTGATGTCGTCTGTCTCTGTGCGGTAGCCCTCTCTGTAGACTTCTGCGTCGTTGTCGGTGTCTGAACAGTCTGTGCTGCCGGTACTGTCAGCTGCTGGGTTGTCTGCGGCTGTTGCATCTCAGTCATTACCTCCTCCGAAGTGGTCTCGCCTGAAATCTGTACCGTCTCCGGCTGCTGTGGCTCTTGGCCTGGCTTTGTCTGTGCAACACGGCTTCCCGTATAGCCGCCTCCGTTACTGTAAGTACTTGAATTAACAACACTTTCACTTTGAAGAACACCGTCTACATATACTCTCTTTACCAACTGTGACTTATAATATGAGGAACCAGAACTGACTCTCTGGCTTGAATACTGCACACTTCTATTCTCCGGTCTTGTCTCAACACCATAGATATTAAATGTAAGTCTTCCGGCACCATAGATACCCTCAATATAAATCGGTGTATCGGTGTTATTCCTAATCTTCAAATCCTTCCATGTTCCTGCAAGCGCTGCATCCATGGACAACGGAACGTATCCTACCGTCATCGAATGACAGGCTCTCTCCACAATATCAAGTTCGGCATTAAGTGCTGCATTGTAAAGTGTTGTAGAAACCTGACATATACCACCGCCAAGGGAATTTTCAACTCTTCCGTTTACATAGGTTCCACCTTCATACCATCCGTTTGCCGGTGTCCATGGTTCCAGATAGGAATTAACGGAAATCGTCTCTCCCACACCTACGGTAATACCGTTTAACAGATTAATACCATTTTCAAGGTTTTTATTTCTGCTGTAATTAGCGGAGCTTGCGGAAAAGCTTGTAGAAAAGGTTCCTATCATATCCTTAACCTTTGCACAATCTGCGCTGGTAGATGTCGGTAAATCCTCCACCATCTTTAACGTTCTCTCTGCCTCATTTCCATCCCACTGATTCAAAAGATAATCATGTATATCACTGACACCAGACTCGATGTCAACTCTCTTACCTTTTGCTTCAGGACTGATATCAAAATTATCTCCATTCTTCGTAAGAGTGGCATTTACATGAGGTACATTATATACCGAACAACGCTCTCTGAGAGTTGCTTCCATTACCTCATCGTCCACATCCATGTCAAAGTCATATCTGACACCCTTCTTAGCGACATCCTTCCCATACTTATAGCGCTCGATTACATTTCCCTCATGGCAATACTGTACCGCTTCATCTATAATCTCCTTATTCTTCCAATAGTAACCTAAATCTCCTGCTGTAACATCTACTTCATTGCCGTCCACCTCAAGTCTGATTATCTTTGACGTAAAAGTAGTCACATACTCATTAGCGCTATTCCTGAGCTCCTCTTCTGTCATTCCGCTTGCATCAATGTCACCAACAGTGATACCGGAAGGTATCTTCTTATCCGCTGCGAAGGAATCTGTACTGAAAAATAACAGAAGAACTGAAATTGAAATCACATAAAAGCACACTTTTCCCATAAACCTTGTATTCATTCTGTCAATCATCACTAACACCATGCATGTACTGCCATACAATTACGAATTGTGTGAAAGAAAACGGCAGTGCAATACTCCTTTCTAAAGATTTTCTTACGCCATCAACCACTGCTGATATCTGCATATCATCATAAAATCATAATAATGCTTCAACTGTAGTTATGAACCATCTTTCACATTTATCTTTACTTAGTTAATCTTATCATAAAAATCGGTATATTATCCCGACCTATTATATAGTTATAGCACATTTTTTTTAAAACGGAAACATTTTTACAAAATTTTTACAATTTTTACTTTTTCCTGCCTTACGGATTCCGTTTAGCATAAAAATTATGTGATTTTAATAAAAAAGATTCACACCAAAAGTTATCACCCCGGTGTGAATCTTTATTGAATCGTACAATATAGAAACTATAGTATTATTACTACAGCAACCTGCTACGAAATACAAAGTCTGACCGTTCCGTCCTCAGAAATCAACTGGTTCTGTGCCTGTGCTGCCTGCACCGTCTGATTGTCAACCTGGACGGTAAGCTGTTCTTCCTGCTGATTATTCTGTGTAATCTCGGATTTGGATTCCTCCGCCTTTTTGATATTCCCATCAAGCTTCTCTATCATCTTCAAACGTTCATCCGCTCTCAATGGTTCCTCAGCAGAATCATTGGCAAGTGCCGTATCAATCGCCTTGGCATCCTTCATTGTCTGGTTGATTCCATTAATATTATATGCCATATCCTTAGAGAACTGATTATCTGAAACTGAAGCCGCTTCTCTCTCCTGCTCTCTATCTTCCATCTCTAAATCATACTCAATCTTAGAGATATCGCCACGGAGATATAGTTGTTCCATTTGTGAATCTGTATAACCTGCATAAGAAGTAATGTCTGCCTTCTTGGCAGCTTCTTCATCACCTGAAAGCTTATTATCGGTAAGCGTTCCTGCTGTCTGCGTATCTGACCTCTGACTGTCCGAAATCTCTCTGTATGATTTCTGACTGTCTGCTGTCATTCTGTCAGATGTCTCACTGCCTGTTATCAGTTCATTATCAGCCGCCTTCTCTCCACGTACTGTCACTCTTCCGAATGATTCCTCACCCAACGTATTATCCGCCACTTTTCTCTCCGCATTCGCCAGTCTGTCTGTACCTTCTTCACTCACCTGTACCGTATCACCATCCTTGGATACTGCAACAACATTCTCAAGCTCACGTTCATGACCTGATTCCTGAATCTTATCAGCTTCCGATACATGCTTTTCCTGCCCGCCCTGCTGCGGTACATTATTCACGGCAGGAGATGAAATACGGGATACCATATTGGCATTATTAACAGAAATATTATCCATTCTCCTATTCCTCCTTAACCTTTCTTTGTATCATTCACGTGTCAATTTAATTACTATTAGTTTAACACATTTACTATAGGATGGTCAAGTATATTCAAACAATACGTTTCTATTCGTCAGGGCAATGTTATAATTCATAGATACATTAACCGGCAATCGTAAAGTCACTGCCTGAAAACTACTTATCATTCAACTATCCAACGTCTCAATCAGACCTGCGTCAAACCGCGAGATTTTCAAGGCATCTGCAATATCCACTTCGTCGTCATTCGTCACGTCTCCTGCCTTAAATTCCTCCAATGTCAGATCAGCCAGTCCTGCATCGTACCGCGAAATCTTCAGCGCGTCTGCGATATCCACCTCATCATCTCCCGTCACATCACCGCGTCTTGCCGATTCCTGCGGCTGCTCTTTTTTCAGGGAATAGGTCTTTGTCACTATCTCGCTGCCATCTCTGCCTGCTGCGATTGCAACCGCTTTGATAACTGTATCACTTTTGATTACAATATTGCCCATATACAGATTACTGTCGGCTGTAGGCTCAGTTCCGTCAAGGGTGTAGAATATCTTCGCTCCCACAGTCTGTGACATGAGTGTGAGCTGTAAACTGTCCTCAAATTCCGTCTCTTCCGGTTCAAACACCGGTGCCTCTGTCTGTCCGATGGTTTCCGCCACCAGATCATCAGACCGATAACCTGCTTCCATGGTCTTTCCGGTATAGCTTTGCACCTCGGCATGGACAAAAGCACTTAACTCTGTCATGTCTATTTCTTTAGGAAGTCTGATCTTAACAGTTCTTGCATAGAGAATACCGTCATTGTGCTCTGCGTCAGGATAAGTAATATCCTCTTGCAATACCGCAACCTTTCTACCTGCTGCCCATATCTCAATCGTCTGATCTGTTAATGTTGTTGTATTCATATACTGATCAAACACTAAAAAGACTGCCTTGCCATCGGTCTTTACCGACTCCACCGTCGGCGCATTGCTGCGCATCAGATTGATATTGACATTCAATTGTTCCGGTGAAACCGGCATGTACCATGTATCGCCAGCCTTGACAGCACCATAACCATCCGCTTCCCCTGTCGTATAGGAATCGTAGCCTGTCTTTTCAAAGGTGACAGACCATCTGCCTTGAGGCACCATCCATTCATACATGCCATCTTCCCCTGTCACATACGGATTTTCCTGCTCATATTCCTGTGCGTCCCACAAAGTGCGTGTGCCGTCCTCTGCCACCTCATAAACCATCGCCGTCACTGATTCGATCCGGTTGCTCTGCACGCCCTCATAGACATAACCCGATGGATCGATAATGAAATGATAATTGTTTTTCGGCCACATCTCATGTACCATCTTATCTGCACACTCCTTGCCGAATAACTTCACCCAGCTCTCATACAGACTCTTTCTCTGTTGATAATCAGCACTGTAGCGCACTCTTTCTGCTCTCGCCTTCTGAATTCGGTAGTACATATCCTGCGTCTTTTGTGTATGACTGAAATGACTCCAATCCACATACTCGCCCTGCAGCTCCTTCTTGACCAGAATGATAAAGGTACGGTCTGTCAAAACCTCTATCTCCGGATCCATCTCTCCCGGCGAGAAGATTTTCAGCCCATTATCTTCCAGTTCTTCCTTGATACCTTCTTTTAAGATATCTTTAACCGTATCCGTAAGACCATTTTTGATCTTGTCCGGAGCATCAAAAGCGTTATCCACCACTTCTCCTACTTTCTTAATTGCTTCCTCACCAAATTTATAATCAATCTCTTTGGCTATGTTGCCTGCACCTCCCAATGTATACGGCACACCGGCATCCCAGAAAGCAGTATCTGACGGATCATAAAATCCATTTTCCTGTGCACACCTTTTCAGATCTAATAACGATTCTAATTTAGAATTGTCATGATAGGTAAATGTTCCCAGATCCCAGTTGCGCCATGTCGGCACATAGGGATTGTCAGCCCAGCCTGTATAGACACTACCAAAACTGCTGCCTGCCGTAAAGCCTGTGGTATAGCCTCCCAGCCCCGCCGTCCGTATCTTCTCCGTTACACCGTTTAAGATATATGCCCAGCGAAGCTGCAGCTGGTCGCAGGCTGTGGTGATATCACCTTCGCTGTAACGGAAATGTGTCTCTCCGCCTTTTTCAAATACTCTGGCATAGGTTGTAGTGATCACCATGCCGGAACCCGTATCACAGTATACCTTCGTGTAGTTATCCGGCTCCATTTTCGTATACAGCCATACCTCACTGCCGCCCTGTATGCTGACCATTTTGTAGGATTCTATACGATAAGTCTCATTCTCTTCATCAGCCGTCGTCTCATAGCAGGAACTGTTGGCTTCCTTATAGCTCTCCAAAAACAGCTTCTGATCTTCGTCAAAATATCCTTCTCCTTCTTTCAGAAGCTCCTCAATGCCCTGTCTGCGTGCCTCGGTAAGCATGTCTGCTCTCGTCTTCCAAAGCAATGCCAACTGCGATGCCGTCTTGCCCTCATAGGCTGTACCTGCCGTCTCTGACAGGGTAAATGTCTCTTTCACCTTCCTTGTCGTCTGATCCGGCAGAGTGACCGTTCCCTCGACATTCTCAATCTTCATTGTGACACTGCCTTCATAGCTCTCGTAATCGTCACCACTCTTAGCAGCTTTGAATTGTTTAAGGTTCAGAGTAATATCCTCGCAATTCTCATACAGCCTCAGACCGGAAATACTGTTTTCTCCCTCCGGTAAAAAAGCGTTGAAGCCTGTAAGCGCTTCACCAAGCAGCCTGTCAATCTTCTTCATATCCTTCTGGCGATAATCATACCCCGGCTTATTCACCTTATATTCCAGATAATAATACGTATACGGGGTATTACCAAAGGAGATCATCTCCGTCACCCAGTAATGCGCACCCGGAACCTTACTGTCCGAAACATATCCGTCATACGTTGCCGGAACCTTCTTTATCCCATCAGAACATACAAAGCAGAAATACACATCATAGACTGCCTCCGACGGATTTTCATAAGCATCAAAATTATCAAAGGTTACAATATATTGACATTTAGTAGATGATGGAATGTATAACATATAGCCACTCGGTTCCATTCCGTAATTCCAAAGGATTCCCGAATAGTAACTGTTTTTATTATGATATTTTAATTCTGCATAAGTCATACGATCTTTTAAAGCTGCCGCTGTGACTGCCTGTGACTGTCCAGAAGCGTTCGGCGCATAGCCGGCGCCGGAGGAATTCGCCAATGCCACCTTATATAAAACCGGCATTTCCTTATATACCTCCACACGGGTGATTACCGGATAGGTAGAGGTATATTTAACAGAACATTCTTCTGTGTCGTATTGCTTCTCCTCCAGTGCTGCCACGGCACTAACCGTATAGATACGCTCCCCCCAAGGCTCGTCAATCGCCACTTCTGCCGTATAATTACCTGTCCGCTTATCAGCTTGTACGACAGCCACGGCCTTGCCGTCCACCGAGATCGTCACAATCGCACCCTTCGGAGCACTGCCGTTACAGTAAAAACTGTCCGTAAAGACCTCTGACGGGGTATTCAGGGTAAACAGCGCTGTATCAAGACTCACATCACCGATGAGGGACTGGTTGGTATTCTCCACGCTAAAAGACGCTGTCGCCGTTGCCGTGACGGAATCCGTATTGACACGCCTGCTCTCATACCGAATCGTTACCGGCCAACCACCATATTTCATCACGTCGCGAATGATAAACTGATAGTTTCCGTCAAAGCCCAGACCACCGAACGTATCATCCCAACGACTCATACACACCTGATACCTTTCGTTAAACTCATCTCTTCCCGCTAAACCAATCTCCTCGTCCGGTACGGCAATGCCATTGATATACACACTGACTGCGATCACTGAGGGATCAGCAAATGCTTCCTGCGCACTGGCAGACTGGTTGGTCGCCAAATTGACACTCAACGATCGGTTAGCCTCCCTGTCTGCCGGTGCTACCGTTATACGAACCTTTAAGATTTCATCCTCCTCGCTGATATAGAGACCGCTTTCCGCTGCATTGACTGCTACCTCCTTTGGCATACCCCCCGGCAGTGTTAAGGCATATTGAAGCTGTTGTCTATTGTTCGCTCCGTTATCCTCCACACAGACCAGCTCACAATCCTGTGCCAGATAAAGATTGTCCCCAATCGTATCCAGCGCCTCTTTCACACCGGAATAGGTCTGCATCTGCTCACTGCCAAGCCTGCCGTAAGCTGCCTGCTGCACAAACAGGAAGCTGTAACTGCCGCCATACAGATAACGGCTGTAATTCTCCGTCTTTGTTCCCCTGACAAGCGAAGCATTGGCTTCCTCAATCTCCAGCAGCTCTCCGTTTCTATATAAAAGGACAACCATCTTCTGCCGGTATGGATTGTTCAGACTAAAATCCACCCTTGACAGATAATACCAAGCATACGGCTCTGCCTCTCATCCTTTCTTCTCGTTCAAGGTCACCGTCGTATCACCATAAGAAGTGTCGGTAGAAACATGAATGGATAGAGTATCGCCTGCCTGTACCTTGGAAGGATCCTTTAAAAACAGCTTTCCGTCTGCCGACAGATATGGAAGGATTGTTCCCTCGCTGTCTGTGATTACCGCGTTTCTCGCATTATTGATCTCAATAATCCCTTCACGACTCTCTGTCGTGATCACCTTATCCGATGTATACTGTGCATAGTCCTCTGTAATATCCAGTGTCAATGTGTTGATCTCATTGCCGGAAGCTGTCAGTAACAGCTGTTTTTCCTCTGTCTTTGGCAGCAGTACATTTTCTGCCGAAAAGCTCCCGTCTTGTGCCGTATTGACGCTGATATTAGCCGATTGTCCACCGACAAGGGTAGACACCGTTACCTTCACACCCTTCTTCGCCTTGCCGCCTGCAACAACTTTTCCACGAATTGTGATGGTAGCTGCCTTTGTAAGGAGCAATCTGGTGTATTCATCACTTGCTGTCACCTTCATCATGACAGAAGGATCATACAAAACCGCCTCATATCCCTTAGGTACCGCTCTGGCATAGACTTCCTCCTCCATACCGATGGTGTATTTTGCCTCTGTCGAAAGAATTGTTTTTCCCTCGCTGTCCGCATACCACTCGATCACAGCATTGCCCACAGTGTTGCCATGTTCATCAGCAACCGTCGGCGCAATGGTTGCCGGCTCTACGGCATTGGCATAAAGCTCGGCACTGACCTTCTGAGCCGGTTTCACCACTGCCTTCACACTGCCATATGTTGCCTGATAGCCGTCAATACTGCCGGTCAGTGTAACCATATAGGTATCCGGTTTTAATGGCGCCGTATCCCATACAAAACCCTCCGTAAATGCTTCTGTGGTAAAATCATGTGTATAGACGGTCTTTCCCGTGGTATCACTGATCACGGGAAATGGTAAAAACAGGCTTTTCCTGCACGGTCGCCAATGGCTGCTTTGAATATACGCTTGCCAGACAATCTCCTCCTGCGGCCAGTGTCTTACTGCCCGTCTGCGGCAACGTCACGGAAATATCCTCTAACAGCATAGATGTGGGAAGGTAACCTGCCGGCACCGGAAAATTTTTGAAGGAATGACTATAAAACGCCTTTCCCGTGAAATCATCTTCTGCAGTAAATGCCTGTTCGATATATAAGTTCTCCGCCAGACCGTTAAGCTTATCCTTTGCCTTGTTAAGCTCAGCAAATTCCTCTTCTCCTACATACAGATATGCGCTCTTTTCCACAAAAAGAAACGTGTACTGACCAGCCGGACATTTACGAAAATAGGTAGGTGCACTATAACCGTTGAGCGTATTTTCATCGACTGCCTCTAGCAGCTCGTCGTGATAAACCAGAATGACCGCCTTCTGTCCATCGGGATTATAAAAATCAAAACGCGGCATGCTATACCAGCATCCTGCTGTATTGTCATCATTGAGGACAGCACTTTTCTTTTCGTCTAACGTAACCACCGCATCCGTATATCCGTATTCTCCGCTGCTATGAATGTAGAGTACCTGTCCCTCGCGCAATGTCTCCGGATAATTGAGAATAATCTCTTTATTCTGTCCGATATAATCTCCACAGGAAATCTCCCTGCCCTCGCTGTCCTTAACCGACAGAATGCCCGGATTCATCGGCACCGCAAAGGTCTGGCAGGATAGTACGCCAAAACCACTCTCTCTGTCTTCCCCCGTAATCGGAAGGGGTTCACTGTAATCCATGTCCTGTGTCAGCACCATCGTCATCGGCTTCATGCTGCGGCTGGAAAGTATGGTCAGGGTTGTCTGTCCCTCCACACCGTCTAAGATTGGCACGTTGTCGATAGTAAAAATGTCCTTAGAATTTCCCACATGCCGAAGTTCTGCATACTCCCTAAAGCTGCCGTCGCTTGTCTCGATTACCACCTGACCGTCTCGCAGAGCGTATTCTGTGCCCTCCACAGTCACTGACTTGACAATGCCCTTGACCGTCACGGTCATCACCGGCTGTTCCTCCTGTGCTTCTGCCACAAAACAGAAGGTTGGCTGCATGCCCATTACCAGAGTAACGCAAAGCAAAATTCCCATTATTCTCCTAAATACTTTTCCTGAACTCGTTAACAAATGCTGCATATGCTATCTTCCTTTCTTTTAAGATTCTGTTCCCCGATTATCGAATCATATGTTTTTCTTCACTTTCTATCCTTATTATCATTTTAACAAAAAACATCCCCCCTGACAATGAACATCCACAAAAAGTCCATAGACAATAGTGCAACCGTTACAATCCACGGTTGGAAATTACCTGTGAACAACAAAGAGGAGACAAGTACCATCGCACCTATCTCCTGACTCGTTATACTTATATTTGTTATTCTTATGTTATTCTCTTATTATTATGCTTCTTTTTTCTTTGCTGCTACTGTTACTATATTTTTTTCTATTCTGTCAACTTGTGCTTCTCCAGCAATGCCTGTGTCGCCTCTAAGTCTTCTGTCTTAATGGCAATAGCCGCATCACTGTTCTGTGACGACATTCCATACATATACTCAATATTAATTCCTGCCTCATTGATTACCTTGAGAACTTTTTCGAGACTTCCTGCCTTATGCGGAACCACTACTGATATAATGTCTGTCAGCTTTGACATAATTCCTCCGGCTTTCAATGCATCACATGCCTTTTGAGGTTCATTGACAATCATTCTGAATAACCCAAAATCACTGGTATCTGCAATGCTGGCACCCACCACATTAATGTCATTTTCCTTAAGAATCTCCAACACTTCACACAGACGACCTTCTCTGTTCTCAATAAATACCGTTACCTGTTTTGCTAACATAAAACCTCCTCCAATCCTATTTGCTTATTTCTCATAAAGCTTTCTGTTATCTGTCACATGCTTTGTCTTTCCTTCGCTGTGGACAAGACCATTCGGTTCTACTAACTTTATCTTTGCATTAAGTCCAATGGCAGTCTTCAGTGTTGCCTTAATCTTATTAGAAAGGGCCTCCAGTTCTTTAATCTCATCAGAGAAAAATCTTTCTTCCACCTCTACCTGAACCTCTAACGTATCTTCATTATCCTTACGGTCAACCACCATCATGTAATGCGGGGTGGTTCCATCTATCGTCAGCAGCGCTGCTTCTACCTGTGATGGGAATACATTGACCCCTCTGATAATCAGCATATCGTCAGAACGTCCCTTAAATCTCTGGATTCTTGCCATTGTTCTTCCGCATTCACACGGTGTCTTGTCAATGGAGGTAAGATCCTTTGTACGATATCTGAGCAACGGCATGCCCTCCTTGGTCAGCGTTGTGATAACCAACTCACCGTATTCACTGCTGTCAATCTGCTCACCTGTCACAGGATCAATAATCTCCGGAAGGAAATGATCTTCCCAGATATGAAGTCCCTTATGGTATTCACAATCTGTGGCAACGCCCGGACCGCATATTTCTGTCAGTCCATAGATGTCGAATGCTTTTATATTCAGTAATTCCTCCATCTGACTTCTCATATTGTCCGTCCAAGGCTCTGCACCGCACAGCGCAACCTTTAATTTAATCTTGTCAAGTAATCCCTGGTCACGAAGTGTCTCTGCGACATGAAGCAGATAAGAAGGTGTACAAGCTATTGCCGTAACTTCACAGTCTACCATCATGGTCACTAACTTCTGTGTATTACCGGTTGACATCGGCACCACCAGTGCGCCTATATGCTCTGCACCGTAATGAGCACCTAAACCACCGGTAAACAATCCATAACCGTAACCCACCTGGATAATGTCATCTCTTGTAATTCCTGCCATTGTCATACATCTGGCAGCACACTCAGACCAGATATCAATATCTCTTCTGGTGTAAACAGCTATCTTCGGTTTGCCGGTTGTACCACTGGATGCCTGTAATCTTACCAATTCTGACTTAGGGACTGCTGCGAGTCCAAAAGGATAAGTGGCATTCAAGTCCTCATAGGTTGTAAACGGAAGCTTATGTAAGTCCTCAATTCCGCGAATATCGCCCGGTTCAAGTCCTTTAGCCTGCATCTTTTTGCGATAATACTCCACATTATGATAAACTCTGTTTACCGCCTTTACCAGTCGTGCACTCTGTAATGACTCGATTTCATCACGAGACATACACTCTTTTGCTTCATTCCAAATCATGTGTGACCTCCTCAAATTAGTTTTCGTAACCAGCTAAAAATGCCTGTTTATTAATTTCAATTGTCTTAGGTGGAACCGTTTTTTCAATAATCTTAAGCCATTCCTCTTTACTGAACTGCATATGCTTTGCCGCCATTCCTAACACAACATTATTAAATACTCTTGAATTGCCCAGTTCTTTGGCTTTTGCCATGGCATCTATCGAATAAATTTTATGTTTTTTCTGCAAATTCTCCAAAATATCCTTCGGATACTCCTGTGCGCCCATCACCACCGGCATAGGATCAATTCTTTGGTCATTGGCAATAATGACACCATCCTTCTTTAAGAAATGGGCATACCGTAATGCCTCAAGTCTCTCGAAGGCAATCAGGACATCTACCTGTCCCTCCTCAACAATGGGCTCAGCCACCTTATCACCATACCTTACATAAGTGACAACAGAGCCGCCACGCTGCGCCATTCCGTGTACTTCCGAAAGCTTAACTTCATATCCTGCATCTGTCATGATGCCACCTAAAATACGACTGGTAAGCAGTGTTCCCTGACCGCCTACTCCAACTATCATAATATTCTTCGTAACCATCACTATTTAGCCTCCTTTTCGTATTTTTCCAGTGCCCCGAAATGACAGAGCTGTGTACAGAGTCCGCATCCGTTACACATTGTGACATCCACATGTACCGTACCGTCAGGATTCTTCGTGATTGCCGGGCATCCCGGTTTCAAACATGCGCCGCACTTTTTACATTTTTCAGAAATTTCTCTTACCCTATAAGGGAACTTCTGTCCCTTTAACAAGGCACAAGGGGCACATGCGATTATGACAGACAACGCATCCCGCTTCGTCTCTTCTTTGATAACTCTCTCCATCTCCTTGGTATCAAAGGCATCTACCTCAACCACATGTTCAATGTTCATTGCCTTACACATATGATAGATGGAAATTGCCGGAACGGTCTCACCCATCAGCGTCTTGCCGGTTGCCGCATGATCCTGATGTCCCGTCATACCGGTTGTAGAGTTATCCATGATAATCACAGTACCGGTGGACTGGTTATAGGACATATTCTCTAACGAAGCAATTCCCGTATGCATAAATGTGGAATCACCGATAACCGCTACCCAGTTTTTAATATACTCTTTGCCCTTTGCCTTCTCCATTCCGTGTAACATGGCAATGGAGGCGCCCATACAGACGGTTGTATCAATGACGCTCAATGGTGCTACGGCACCAAGTGTATAACAACCGATATCACCGCATGCATGAATACCTAATTTCTTAAGGACAAAGAAGGTTGACCTGTGAGGACATCCCGGACATAAAATCGGTGGTCTTGCCGGAACATCTGCCGGTTCTTCAATTGCCAATTCCTGTTTTAACACTCTTTCTCTGATCATGTTGGCACTATACTCTCCCTGAATGGTAAAGATATCCTTACCATAACATGGAATCCCCCATGCCCTTACCTGTTCCTCAATAACCGGCTCCAATTCCTCAAAAATATAAAGTGTCTTTACCTTAGAAGCAAAATCTCTGATAAGCTTCTCCGGAAGCGGATTCACCATTCCCAGCTTCAGAACACTTGCCTCCGGACAGGCTTCCTTCACATACTGATACTCAATACCCTGTGTGATAAAACCAATCTCACTTCCCATTTCCACACGATTAATTGCTGCAGTATTACCATATTCTGCCAAATCCTTCATCCTCTGCTCTACCACAAGATGCCTCTTTTTGGCATTTCCCGGCATCATGACATTCTTCACGATGTCTCTTACATATTCTTTATCTTGTATCTCAAGTCTGTCATTCAATTCAACTACTGTCTGTGAATGTGCCAGTCTCGTTGTCGTTCTGATAATAACGGGTGTATCAAATTTTTCACTGATATCAAAGGCTTCCTTTACAAAATCCTTTGCTTCCTGCGAATCAGAAGGTTCCAATACAGGAACAATAGCTGCCCTTGCCACTCGCCTGGTATCCTGCTCATTCTGTGAACTGTAGAGACCCGGATCATCCGCGGCAACTAACACCAGTCCGCCATTGACACCAATATAAGATATCGAATACAGGGGATCCGATGCCACATTCACACCTACATGCTTCATAGATGCGATTGCTCTGACACCGCTGATGGATGCACCTATGGCTGTCTCTAATGCAACCGCCTCGTTCGGTGCCCATTCCGCATATATCTCCGGATATTTTACAATATTCTCACTAATCTCTGTACTAGGCGTTCCCGGATAAGCGGATGATACTTTAACGCCTGCCTCGTAAGCTCCTCTGGCAATTGCCTCATTGCCAAGCATAACCTTTTTCTCTGACATTTTCATTCTCCATTCTTATGATTTGTTCTTTTAACTTTATTTTTTCTTAACTTTATAGCCGTTAGACAATGCAACTGCAATCACATGCTCCTCACTGTCTGTTACCTTTATATTATAAAGATTCGTGCGGTTGCATTCATTCTCCACACAAGCCGTTGCATATATCGTATCCGTTTTCGGAACCCCTACGAAATTAATCTGGCTGGAATGTGTGACAGAAGCCATCTCCTCAAGTCCATAATTAGAAGCAACTGCAAAGGCAAAATCTACCATGGTAAAATATACTGCTCCCATGACGTGCCCCAACGCATTTTTGTGTTTCTTTTCGATATTCAGACTGACCTTCGCATAACCTGTATGTGCGTCTTCTATCACAATACCTGTAACCTCTGTCGCATAAAGATCGCCTGAAAAAAATCCCCTCACTTCCTCCAAATCTTTCATATAATCACATCTTCCTTTTCTGGTATTGATAAATTGACAAAAAATATTGTATCATTAAATTTGTTTTTTATCAATATTCTACAAAAAAATATTATCTGCAGTGCTTCGCACTTTCATAATGCAGCAAACCGACGATAGCAAGTCAATTTAAAAACTCTGTTTCAATGACTTGCTATCGCCGGTTTGATAGTTATTCTTCTGATTTTTAATCCGTGCTTTTTTGGGATAAGGAATGACTCACAGAGACATTCTTCGGCAGGAAATAATCCACATTGTAAATTATTCCTCATTGTAAATTATTTCACACTTCTCCCGCCATTTCATAAAACTGTTCTGTCTCATCTATATCATCCACCGGTGGCTTAAGACCCTCGATTTCCAGATGATTCTTCTTTGCGTAATCCCAGAGTGCGGCATGCACCGCCTCCTCCGCTAACAGCGAACAGTGAACCTTGACAGGCGGAAGTCCTCCTAATGCCTCCTGAACCGCCTTATTAGTAAGCTTCAGTGCTTCATTAACAGTCTTTCCCTTAATCATTTCTGTGGCAATACTACTGGTGGCAACAGCTGCTCCACAGCCAAAGGTCTTAAATTTACAATCTCTAATATACTGATTTTCATCAATATCAAGATAGATTCTCATAATATCACCACATTTTGCATTTCCCACTGTTCCCACGCCACTGGCATTTTCAATTTCACCCACATTGCGCGGATTGCTGAAATGATCCATAACTTTTTCACTATATTCGATAATCTGACTCATCTTTCTGATTCTCCTTTTCCATCTTTTAGTAACCATTCACTAACTACTACACGAAATATTATTGTAACTGCAGCGTCCGTTTAGCAAAAGATATTTTCCAATACCGGTTAGTCGCACGATTGCCTTTTATTATTGTAATAGTATCATTTTTCTTTTACAAAATCTTCATACAGCGGAGACATGCTTCTCAGTCTTTCCACAATTCCTTTAAGCTCATCAACAACATAGTCAATATCCTCCTTTGTTGTCTCATCGGAAAGTGTCAGTCTCAATGAACCATGGGCAATCTCATGAGGCAGTCCGATTGCCAGAAGAACATGTGACGGATCCAACGAACCTGATGTACATGCTGAGCCGCTGGAAGCCGCAATATTTTTCTGATCCAGCATGATGAGCAACGACTCTCCTTCGATAAAACGGAAACTGAAATTCGCATTATTCGATAATCTGTCTGTTCTGTGTCCGTTTAGTTTTGTATAAGGAATTTCGTTTAAAACCCTCTCTATCAGATAATCTCTAAGCTCACTCTCATATGCCTTTCGCTTGTCCAAATCTCTTGCTGCAAGCTCCGTCGCCTTTCCAAAGCCGATAATTCCCGGCGTATTATGTGTTCCTGCCCGTCTGCCTCTCTCCTGCGCCCCTCCGTGAACAAAAGAGCCTATCTTTACTGAATTTCTGAGATACATGATTCCAATTCCCTTCGGTCCGTTAATCTTATGACCACTGGCACTCAGAATGTCAATATTCATTTCATCAACATTAATCCCTTCATGTCCGTATGCCTGCACCGCATCTGTATGGAAAATAACCTTATGCTTTTTCGCAATCTCACCGATTTCCTTTATCGGCTGTATCGTGCCAATCTCATTATTCGCAAACATGACAGTTATCAAAATGGTATCCTCTCTGATGGCTGCCTCTAACTCATCCCGCCTGATGACACCGTTTTCATCAACATTGATATAACTAATCTCATATCCCAGCTTATTAAGATACTCACAGGTATGGAGAATCGCATGGTGCTCAATCTTTGAAGTAATAATATGCTTTCCTTTATCCCTTTTTGCAAAGGCTACTGCCTTAAGCGCCCAGTTATCAGATTCACTGCCGCCTCCGGTAAAATATATCTCCTCCGGCTTTGCACCGATAAACTGCGCTACCTGCAGTCTTACGTTTTCTATCGCCTTCTTTGACTCACCTGCAAATCTGTAGATACTGGAGGGATTGCCATACAGTTCTTTAAAATATGGCAGCATTGCATCATAGACTTCGTCCTTTACCTTTGTTGTCGCCGCATTATCCAGATAAATCAACTTACTCATCCTAAAAACCTCTCTTCTATATTTGTGATAAATCTATTGTTATAATTCCTATCTAAATACTATGATATTATACATCATACTACATTCATTTTACAATACCTAATATTGATAATTAGTTATAGATAATACCTATAGCATCGTGTTTCACAATCAGCTCTCAATCATGATTCACTAAAAGCCATTTCTTTTACCAGTTCATTTAACGGAAAATAAATCATTCGTATTTTTGTTTTCTCATCCGTCTCATGATTTTCATGACTATGTGAAAGCCGGATGCAATTATTTTCAAAGTAAACTGTTCTTCCCAATCTGTACCACTTTCTGTTATCCTCCATTCCATATTCAATAACAGCCCTTAAACATTCCCTGCCGCAATCGATATTGGGGCGGAATTTTTTCTGCACTTTCTGAAATTCAGACGCATATTCACATATTTTTCCGGTCGTCATATAAGTATAGGGGGTATGAATCCCAAGCGTACAATCGGGATGCTCTGATAAATTAATCGACTTATGTGTTACATCAATCTCTATCTCATGAATATTCTGTTCTCTAATCAATTCTTTTAGGGAATTGGTAAAAAATTTCGGCCGCCACTCGGTTTGAAAGTATTCCTCATATCTCGGTTCCCGATAATCTTTAAAAAAGAGACGCCCCATATTGATTTTTATATGGTTTGAGGAATCATTGCGTATGCTGTCTGAAAAAAGCATTCCATAATCATTGAGCGTTACCTCATCAATCATATCTCTGTACTGATGCAGCATAGCGTTCAATAACGCTTTTCCCTTTTCAAGATTTTTCTGGCAGAAGACAGGCACCACAAGCGTAATCTTCGACACATCTGTCGTATCTTTCAGGAACGCAAGCAACTGACTATAATTTGTTTTCAAAAACAATTCATCACAGAAGCATGAACCGATATAAACTCTTGTAAATGCTATTTTTTCCTTTACAGCGGCAATTACCAAATCAATACATTTAAACTCAGCTATTTCACACAAATTCAAACAAGTTTCCGCTTTCATCATTAATAGATAACCTCCCTATCTGGCATATTTATTTTTCCATGTATAATGATGTGAATGGTAATGTAGGATGCAATTCTTATCACTGTTGCCTTTATTAATCACTATCAATAATATCTGCAAAAATTTAGTAATGTATACATAACTTCTTTTAGACAATGTACTATTTTTATGGTATAATCGTAACGATTCAGACATTATATAAACAGAACAACAGAAAGGCAGGATTTTCACTCATGAAATTATGGGGCGGACGATTTACAAAGGAAACAAACGAATTGGTGCATAACTTTAATGCATCCATCTCCTTCGACCAAAAGTTTTATCAACAGGATATAAGAGGCAGTATCGCACATGTCACAATGCTTGCCTCACAGGGAATCTTATCGGAGGAAGATAAAACTACTATTATTGACGGACTGACGGGCATATTAAAAGATATTGAAGACAGCACTCTTGCCATATCCTCTGACTCAGAAGATATCCACAGCTTTGTGGAGCAGACATTGATCGAGAGAGTTGGCGATGCCGGAAAGCGGCTTCATACAGGAAGAAGCCGTAATGATCAGGTTGCCCTTGATATGAAATTGTATACCAGAGACGAAATTGTAGAGCTGGACAGACTGTTAAAGGAGCTCCTTACCTCTATCATGAACGTCATGAAACAGCATATGGAGACATTTATGCCAGGCTTTACCCACCTTCAAAAAGCGCAGCCGATAACACTGGCTCACCATTTCGGCGCTTATTTTGAAATGTTTAAGCGTGACCGGCAGCGTTTATCTGACATTTACAAGCGAATGAACTATTGTCCTTTAGGCTCCGGTGCTCTTGCAGGAACGACCTATCCTCTTGACAGAGAGCTTACCGCCTCACTGCTTGATTTTGATGGTCCTACCCTCAACAGTATGGATTCGGTCGCTGACAGAGATTATCTCATTGAACTTTTAAGCGCACTTTCCACGATTATGATGCATTTAAGCCGCTTTAGTGAGGAAATTATTATTTGGAATTCCAATGAATACCGTTTTGTGGAAATTGATGATTCTTACAGCACAGGAAGCAGTATCATGCCGCAGAAGAAGAATCCTGATATTGCTGAACTTGTGCGCGGCAAGACCGGACGTGTCTATGGTGCGCTCATGTCACTTCTCACTACGATGAAAGGACTTCCACTAGCCTACAACAAGGATATGCAGGAGGATAAAGAGCTTTCCTTTGATGCCATCGATACCGTGAAAGGATGTATCCGTCTGTTTACCGGAATGATTGATACCATGAAATTTAACACTGCTGTTATGGAGACAAGTGCTAAAACCGGCTTCACAAATGCTACGGATGCTGCTGATTATCTTGTCAATCATGGTGTACCTTTCAGAGATGCACATGGTATCGTAGGACAACTGGTTCTCTACTGCATCGATAAAAACATTGCATTGGATGACATGACATTGGATGAATTTAAGGCTATCAGTCCTGTATTTGAAGCTGATATCTATGATGCCATCAGCCTTAAGACCTGTGTAGAAAAGCGTGTCACCATAGGTGCTCCCGGCATGGAGGCAATGCAAAAGGTAATCGCCATCAATGAGAAGTATCTTGCCTCTGACTCATAAATATTTTCATGAATTGTTTCTGTAATGGAAATGACAAAAGAAAAACAGGAAGAACGCCTGCTTTAAGCGTTCTTCCTGTTTTTCTGATTATAAACCGCCTGCTATTTAACAGTTTTTCCTCTGTTAACAAACCTTCTTTATCAATTGTCCTCCGGCTTCTTTCCGGCTTCATGTACAACAATCTGATTGAATGGAATCTCAATACCTTCACGATCTAACCTGTTCTTGATGTTTTCAGTCAGATCAAACTTTACCGTCCAGTAATCAGAAGACTTCGACCATACCCATAGGCCGATTGTCACCTGACTCGCATCAAGATTTGCCACGTAAGCAAATATCTTTTTGTCCTTAATCACAAGTTCATGCTCTGAAGCACATTCCTCGATGACCTGTTTTGCCTTTGAAATATCAGAGGTATAGCTGATACCAAACAAAAAATCTACTCTTCTTGTGTCAAATGCCGTCAGATTCGTAAGACTTGCATTTGACAACGAACCATTCGGTATAATATTTAATCTGTTATCAAGTGTTATCAATGTCGTATAAAATAAATCTATCTTAGATACTGTTCCCTCTAAGCCACCGGCAGAAATATAATCTCCTACCTTAAATGGCTTCAAAATAAGGATAAGAACACCACCGGCAAAGTTTGATAAGCTTCCCTGCAATGCCAATCCCAAAGCAAGTCCTGCTGTCGTCATGATTGCCAGAAATGAAGTCGTCTTGACGCCAACCGTCTCAAGCATAACAAGTATAAGAATCACATAGCAGATTGCCCTGATTAACGAAATCAAAAACTTATTGACTGTGACCTCTATCTTCGTACGATCTAAAAATCTCTTGCAAACCCTCAACAGCAGTTTAATCATTATTTTACCTATGATAAATATAATGATGGCAATCAAAAGATTAATTCCAAAATTGATGATTGTCGGAAGCATCTTCTTAAATCCTCTAAAAATCCGGCTTGCCTTTTGCACAGTCTCTGCAGGATCCTGAACGATGTCCGTGGTGGTCTCCATCTCCAATAAAAAATTAAAAATATTCATTACACACCTTTCTGCTTGCCGCTATCCAAAAGTAGAATTAAAAACCTCTTCCTGTTATTTATTTTTCAGATGACTTTTTTGCCGGAGTCTTTTTGTCGGCTGTCTTTTTGTCGGCTGCTTCCGATTTAACATCAGCTTTTTTGTCTGCTGACACTTTTGCTTCGGCTTTCACATCAGCTTTTTTTCTTGCCGACTCTTTAACCTCTGACTTTTCCTCAGCGACTGATTCTTTCGCTTCCGATTTTTTTATCTCATCTGCCTTCTTATCGGTTACTTCATTCGCTGTCACAGCCTTTGGGGTTGTCTTCTTTGCTGTGTCAGCTTTTTCAGTTACCTTTTTTGATGATTCAGCCTTTTCGGTCGTCTTTTTTGCCGTCACTTTCTTCTCCGTTGTCTTCTTTGCTGCCGCTTTTTTTTCAGTCTTTGCTGCTATGTTTGCCTTAGCGTTCTTATTGTCCGATACTTTTTCCACTACCTTTGAAAATTGATAGATGGAAATACTCAGTGCAGCGAGATTAACCCGAATAGATTCCTCTCTTCCATCACACTCATCTGTTTTAGACTGCTTCAGTCTTGTATTGACAAAACCATTACCGCCAAATGCCTCACTGTCTGTGTTAAAAATCTCTTTATATTTTCCCCGCTGAGGAACACCTATCTTATAGTCACTTCTGTCAACAGCCTCAAAATTACATGCGACAAGCAACATATCCTCCTCGTTCGTTCCCTTTCTTACAAAAGTCAGAACACTCTCTCTGGCAGAAATGTTATTAATCCATTCAAAGCCATTATCGTCATCATCCAACTCATATAATGCCGGTGAAGCAGCATATAACTTATTCAGCGCCTTTACCATTTCATTGATATTTTTATGCTTATCTACTTTGAGAATTTCACTGTCAAAGCTGCTATTCATTCTCCACTCGGAATATTCTGCCATATCCTGTCCGTTAAACATCATCTTCTTGCCGGGATGAACATATTCATATGCCAGTGCAAGCTTCATATTGCTAAACTTAACCTGCTCTGTGTCGCCTGCCATCCTGCTAATCATGGAAGCCTTGCCGCCCACAAATTCAGGTGCCTGATATCCCACAATAAACTTATCACTATACTGATAAATCATACTCAAAGACAGTTCATTATAATGTGACTCCCTCAAATATGCGGGAACAATCATATAACTCAGGAAGTCCTTTCTCCATTCGTGATTCCACTTAAAATCAAAACCAAGACAACTCTCTGTGACCTCGCCTGTCAGTTCAGGATATCCTGATGTCTCATCAGCAATGGTAATGACACCTATTTTGAGCTTATGGGTAATTGAATTAAAATGCTTCAAAAATTCAATTGCCTCAAGATTTTGTGTACCGCCATATATATTCGCTTCCCATTCTCCCGGATTTCTATCATAATCGTGATATAAAAGTTCTGCCGTATTCACCAGATTGATGCCGTCAAAATGATATTTATCAATCCACATAAATGCATTCGCTATCAAAAAGCTCGTTACCTCCGGTCTGGCATAGTTGAACATATGTCCGCCGGTTCTTGGATGAATGGCTCTCTTAGGGTTCTCACTCTCATATACGGCAGAACCGTCAAAATAACCCATGCCATTTTCAGTTGTGCCAAACTGTGTCGGTGTCCAGTCTAAAATTACACCAATCTCCTTTGAATGAAGATAATCAACGAGGTACATCAAATCCTCATTACTTCCGTACCTGTTCGTCGGTGCAAAAAAGAAATTAGATATATAGCCAAGTGTACTCTCATCATAAAACTCCGCAATCGGCATAAACTCAACATGTGTATAGCCCATCTTTGTCACATAATCCGCAAGAGGCTTCGCAATCTCTCTGTAATTCGCTACGCCGTTCTCATCAGCAAAATTTGATACACTTAACTGATAGATTGATATAGGTAATTTATTATAATCAGACTTTTCGCGGGACTTTAACCATTTACCGTCACTCCACTTGAAACTGTCTATATCAGCAACAACAGAAGCATCTCCCGGTAAAGCTTCCACCCTGAAAGAATATGGATCCGCTTTTAGGACATTTTCTCCGCCCTTCTTCTTAATCTCATATTTATACAAGGCACCCACCTCAACGCCAGGAACAAATATCTCAAACAAGCCGGTATCTTCAATTCTGGTCATCTGATGGATTCTTCCATCCCAGTTATTAAAATCACCGACCACACTTACCCGTATCGCATTGGGTGCCCAGACACAGAACCTTACACCTTCCACTCCGGATACCTTACACTTATGTGCGCCAAGCATATCATATGCCTCGTAAGCGATACCGGCATTTATCTTCTTATACTCTTTGATATCCTCTGCCAGATAAAAAGCATACGCGTCATAAAATTCCGTAACCTGCCCTCCCCGCTTAACCTCCAGCTTATACTTAATCGTCTTGTCCGAATCAATAATAGCTGCATAAAAACCATCCTCATCCATCTTATACATATCGTAGCTTTTACCTGAATACTTGACCTTAACACTCTCAGCATCCGGAATAAATGCCTGAATGAGAAGTCCGTCCTCAATCAGATGCTGTCCCAGTATATCGGAAGGATTATCAATATCAGTATATTCTATTCCCTCGATAAGCGGCCAATTCATCATTCCATATAGTTTATCAAACATATACGTACCTCCAATATTTGTTATATGTCCTTATTATCTCATAAATATCATATTTTTTCAATGTTTATTCTATTTATTCTTTACTTACTTTTTTTTTCATGTTAAAATACATAAGATTTATGCATAATAATAGATATAAAGATTAAATCCATATTGTAGCGCAGATAAGATAGTAAACCAGATTTTTTCAAAAAATAAAAAGATTAGGAGAATGAATTTGATATCAGAAATCTACTTAATTATTAAGGGATTCACCAATCGGCTAAAAAAGGATCATGTCAGCGCATTTTCGGCACAGGCTGCCTTTTTCCTGTTCATGTCCATTATTCCTTTTTTATCGCTGTTACTTACGATGATTAAGTTTTTGCCAATCACACAGAATATGCTCTATTCCTCCGTGGTTGATTTTGTCCCTGAGCCTTTTGAACCACTGGCCTCCAGTGTTCTTGACGAGTTATTTTCACATGACAGCAGCACTTACTTTTCGATTTCCATTGTACTTCTTGTGTGGGCGGCTGCAAAAGGTGTCATGTCCGTCATTAATGGCTTAAACTCTGTGTACCAGATTGAGGAAAAGCGCAATTATCTGGTGCTTAGATTGATTTCAGCGATATATACGGTTATTTTTGTCATCATCATATTAATCACTATGTTGATGCTTGTATTCGGAAACAGGATATGTCACGCGATTAAACTGGATTTTCCAAAGGCAGCAGCTATCCTGTCCGTATTTGTCAAACAAAAAATAATATTATCACTATTGCTTTTGACATTATTTTTTATGTTTGTGTACCGGATTGTAAGGTTTTCTTCCAAAAATACCTTTATTATTCCGGGTGCCGTATTTTCTGCAGTGAGTTGGAGTATGCTTTCCTATGCCTATTCCATATATATCAATCATTTTGGAAATTACTCTTATACTTACGGAAGTCTTACAACGATTGTTCTGTTCATGCTGTGGATATACTTCTGTATGTATCTGATGCTGATGGGTGCAGAGATTAATTCCTACTTTAAAGTATACTTTGAAAACTCAAAGCTTTACATGAAATTCAGAAAAATAACAGAAAAAGATTCCGAGGAGGGCATCCCAAAACAGGCTCGGTATTAAAAACAGGAAACAAATGTAAAACAAGCATGCAGGGAGACTATTGTATTTAACAAAAGTCTCCCTGCATGCTTGTTTGTGTTACTATTTTTCACACTTCTATTCCGCCTCTTTTTTCTCCATAACGTTCTTCAAAAACTGCAAACCAAATATCACAATGCCGCCAATGACAAAAAATAGTATATTAAAGGTGCTGAAATTCATCATTTTCAATCCTTTCAACTCTCCTTGTGCATCTTTCAGGGTCGTTGGTCCCATTGCAATGGAATATAGCGAGCCAAACATCATTCCAATAATAAAATACACGGTCTGGCTTCTGAACGCAGCCAGCAGCTTCTTAATCAGCTTAACCACCAGCAATCCACCTGCAATGACACCGATACCAAACAGACACAGTGCCGGTACATATTCAAATTGAAAATGCAACACATCCTTAATTGCAGTAATGACCGGAAGATACAACCCAAAAATCATCAATATTGTTGAACCGGAGATACCCGGAAGCACCATCGCCGATATTGCCGCCATCCCTGCCAGTATCAGAAGAAGTCCCACCAGAACACTGAACTTGCCAAAAGCCAGGTTGACGCCACCGGACAGAATAGAGCTGTTAGAAAAATAGGTAATCCCCCCTACAAACAAACCGCCAAGAAGGGTAAAAAACAAATTCAGGTATTTTCCCTTCAGGCACTCCTTTTCTTCCGCAATAATAATAGGAATGGCAAAAAGGATGAAGCCGATAAACAGAGAACTGATTTTATAGATATTCTTTTCAAAAACCGCTGTGATAAAAATCACCGCCATCAAAAAACCGATTACCCAGCCGATGCCTATCTTAATCAGAAAGATAATGGCATCTTTCCGTTTCTCCTTATCCTTGCTCAAAATATCATTGAGCGATCCGATAAATTTATCATAAAATCCAAGTAAAAATGCAATTGTTCCTCCACTGACCCCCGGAACACTGTCCGCCAGAGCCATACAGAACCCTTGAATTAATCTCATTATCATATTATTCACCATGATCATATACAATTATCTACATTATTCCGTTATCAATAATGACTTACCGGTCATATCAGAAGGCTGTTCCATTCCCATCAGCTCTATCAGCGTCGGAACAATATCACACAATGCGCCACCTTCTCTCAGCTTATATGTCGGATCCGCATTGACAAGGATAAACGGAACCGGATTCGTTGTATGTGCCGTATGCGGTTCACCGGTCTCATAGTCAA
This sequence comes from uncultured Lachnospiraceae bacterium, assembly GCA_902767015.1. GTDB lineage: Bacteria > Bacillota > Clostridia > Lachnospirales > Lachnospiraceae > Bovifimicola. The sequence goes on from CACXFV010000064.1 coordinate 31,848, forward strand.
TCATTTTCTCGGCATTTCCGTGATCAGCGCAGATAAACAGAATACCGTCTGCCTTTTTTACAGCCTCTACTGCTGTGCCCACACACTCGTCAACTTTTTCCACCGCTTTTACGGCAGCAGGGATGACACCGGTATGACCAACCATATCCGGATTGGCAAAATTAATTACTATCACATCATATTCCCCCGATACGATTGCGGCATTCAGCCTCTCACTTACTTCCGGTGCACTCATTTCCGGCTGCAGATCATAGGTGGCAACAGATGGTGACTTGACAAGGATTCTGGTCTCGTCCTTATTCGGCTCTTCTATACCGCCATTAAAGAAAAAAGTAACATGGGCATACTTCTCTGTCTCCGCAATACGAAGCTGCTTCAGACCGTGTGCTGCCAGATATTCACCAAAGGTATTATTTAATTCCTGCTTCTTAAAAGCAACAAGCTTATTCGGAATAGTCTCATCATAATCTTTAAAACATACATAAGTTAACGGCATTCTTCCGTTTCTTCTCTCAAAGCCACTGAAATCATCATCACAGAAGGCTCTGGTTATCTCTCTTGCCCTGTCAGGTCTGAAATTAAAGAAAATGACGGAATCATCTGCCTTAACGGTTGCTACAGGCTTTCCATCCTCCTCAATCACGGTAGGGAGCATGAACTCGTCTGTCACTTCTTTATCATAGGATGCCTGTACAGCTGCCACAGCATCCGTTGCCTTCTCTCCCTCTCCATAGGCAAGTGCGGCATATGCCTTCTCTACTCTCTCCCAGCGGTTATCTCTGTCCATAGCATAATAACGACCGGCAATACTTGCTACTTTACCTACACCGATTTCTTTCATTTTCTCCACTAATTCAGAGACATAATCCCTGCCTGATGCCGGAGGCGTATCACGTCCGTCTAAGAACGGATGAACGTATACCTTTGTCAGTCCTTCCTTCTTACATAGTTCAAGGATACCATATAAATGTGTATTATGGCTATGCACACCGCCATCCGATAATAATCCCCAGATATGCAGATCCGAGTTTTTCTCCTTACAATTGTTGATAGCGGCAAGAAGTGCTTCATTAGCAAAGAAATCACCGTCATTAATTGACTTGGTAATCAAGGTCAGATCCTGATAAATAATTCTTCCTGCACCCATATTCATATGCCCTACTTCAGAATTTCCCATCTGGCCGTCAGGAAGACCGACAAATAATCCTGAGGCATTTCCCTTTACAAAAGGATAATCCTTCATCAGACCATCCATCACAGGGGTATTCGCCATGGCAATGGCATTGCCATCTGTTCTCTCATTCAATCCATATCCGTCAAGTACCATTAAAACTACTGGTTTTTTGCTCATTTTCTTATCTCCTTCAACTTATTTTATGTGATTATCCTGTCATAAATATAACCTGCTAAACTACCTTAAGAACTGTTCATAATTTAACTCTACAATTTTTGTACCGAAATGCCTATCCTTATGGTATTTCATCAGAAAAAATGATTAAGTAATTACTGAACCATTCTTCACTCCATAACAATGATAAAAATACAGGCAGGTAGCCTTGCACCTGTATAACCATTTTCAAAAATTTCATGGTTCATCAGGCAATTTATACTATAACATTATTTACTTTATGCGTCAATTATAAAACAATACACCTTAGATTTCTGACAAATCTTCCTTCTCCAATATCGCAAGAATATTACTGTCCACATCTTTCAAGCCGACAATCCTTGTTGCCTGCTTAGAGATGGCTTTTTCCAGATAATTGCGCACATCTCTGGCATTGGCAAAGCTGTCATCCTTATTCTGACAGCGTACCTCAAAATATCGTTTTGCCTCCTCAACCGCATCTCTTGACAACATATATTCCTGTGCTTTACACATGCTCACAAGAATCTCAAATAACTCCTGCGCCGTATAATCTTCAAAGGTAAGGAAACGGTTAAAACGGGAACGAAGTCCCGGATTGGAATCCAAGAACTTCTCCATCAGATTCGAATATCCAGCCACAATGACAATCAGGTCATCCCGGTTATCTTCCATAGCCTTTAACAGAGTATCGACTGCCTCCTGACCAAAATCGCCTTCTCCTTTACCTTCTGTCAGCGCATATGCCTCATCCACAAACAGGATGCCGCCCTTCGCCTTTTCCACAACCTCCTGTACCTTCATCGCCGTCTGACCAATGTATCCACTGACCAGACCGGAACGGTCAACCTCAACCAATTGTCCCTTTGACACAACACCAATAGCGGCATAAATCTTTCCGAGAAGTCTTGCCACCGTGGTCTTGCCGGTTCCCGGATTCCCCATAAATACCAGATGCTTGTTAACATTACTCTGCTTCATACCATGTTCTTTTCGCATCTGCTGAACCTTCATCAGGTTAATCAGTGAATTAACCTCCTCCTTGACACTGGTAAGTCCAATCATGGAATTTAATTCCGTCAGCAGCTTATCCGCATCTAACTCCTCCGCTTCCGTCACCTTTACTCCCACAGAAGCATCCGGTACTAAAAGACCGAACTCCTTTAAATAATTATCCAGCATAACACAATACTTTGACATCAGATTAATCTTATCCTCATCATTGTGGTTACTCCGGGCGATAAAATTCTGTCCCAAATCTCTGTAAAATGCCGATATCTGTTTGGCTATCTTATGCTCATATCTGTCATTTTTAATCTTTCTTCCGGCATCCGTAAGCACAAAATACTTAAAAGAAAAGGGAATGCTGATACCAAAATTCTCAGGCGAAAGCTTGTAAAACTCTTTATAATTAGAGGCCTTATCCCGCGACATATCTGAATGGAACAGCCGGTTGATATAATCAATCTCCTTTTGATCAATCTGATTATCCGCTAAAGAAAGATATAACAGATAATTCTGGATATCCCTCTTAAATACATTCCGAAAGGAACGATCCAAAGTATCCTTAATGACTTTGTTTTCTTCAATATAATCACACATTGCATAGCATTTACTTAACTGTTCTTCCATATTCTTTTTTCCCTTTCCATTCAATGGTTTTCATCATGGTACTGACATAACCGACTTTTATAAGTGGTACATATAAGGTTACTCTGTTTAGTATATCATAAATCTGTTTATTTTGCATCATAATGATTTCTTATATTGATACTTATGGCAATATTCCAAATCGCTCGGCTGCCCGTCAGGTATTCTCAAAGGCCTGCTCCTCTAAGAGTTGTCACCTGTTTATCCTTTCAATTTTGCAGGAATGTTTTCCTGTTTCCGGGCTGTAATTAATTCCCACAAGTATAACCTTTCCATGGTATTCCTTCAACACAGCAGGATAGTTCTTAATCTTAATCTGTGAAATTGCCGCTTCATCAGTCTCATTCCATTTCAATTCTATCACAAGAGCAGGATCACTTGAGCCATTTGTAGGAAGAAATACAACATCTGACAGTCCCCTGCCGCCGGGCAGTTCCTCAATCCTCATATATCTTTCCACAAGCATAATATATGCAAATTTAATGGCATACCTAAGAGATTGCTCATTGTTATAATACTGCGGTGCATAATTCGTCTGTCTGACATATTCGAGCGCGCTTGCAACCGCCGATTCATTGCCGGCTAATGTATCCATGAACAGTTTCTGAGAGGATTGAATCAGTTTCATCAATTTTGCATTCGATGGCTTTTGCAAAAGTCGTCTGAATACATTTTTGAGTTCTTCATTCGGTATCCTTGCCTGTGAAGTATTTTCATCATAGACGAGATAGCCAAGATGTATCATCAGCGTCAAAACATCATCATTCGAGCGAAAGGTTTGAAAATCATTTTCAAAATCATCCGTATAAACTTCAATTGGCTCACCGGCAATCAGCTTAATAATTTTTTCCTGTAAGCCATCCATATTCATATTAACATAGGTTGTAAGTGCTTCCGCTTGTGATGATTTTCTCCAATAAGACTTATAGGCTTTTCTTTCCACCGCTCTCATGACAGAATAGGGATTATAAATGGAACTGTAATTGCCGAAAGCATAGCCATCATACCATTGCTTCACCTTCTCAAAATCTATTTCATAGCTTCTACATAACTCACGTACCTCTTTTTCAATAAAACCAATATAGGGAGCAAAATCACCGGGTTCCAAAACAGTATATTCATCAAAATCTGAGATAGCTGACTAAAATCCGTCTTTTTTTATCGGCAATATTCCTGTCATGTAAGCACATGCAACCACTTTACTTGTCAAGTTACCATTTTTAAACCATTCCCGAAGTAAATTCAGATAAGTAATCTGTGTTTCTTCATCTTTTCCTGATTCCCGGATTACGGCATCCCATTCGTCTATAATAAATACTAATTTCTTTTTTGTTTTTTCCACATATGCAATAAAGCAATCTGTAATCCTTGAGAGTTCCTTTAACTCCGGCTGTTCTTTCATCAGCTCATCTCTCACAGAGGTAGTTATATCATCAGTGAGTGTTCTTAAATCTCCATTCTTTCTTTTTACATCGGACACAAATCCGCTGATATCCAGATATATCACATTATATTGCTTCAGGTATTCTTTATATGTTTTACTGTCAGCGATCTGATATTGATGAAACAGACTATCCGAGTCACAAGTGCAATCATAATATGCACAAAGCATCTGGGCTGCATAGGATTTACCAAAACGTCTTGGACGACTCACGCAGATTAACTTTTTAGGTGTATTAATTTTTGCATTTATCAGCTCAATCATTCCTGTTTTGTCTATATAATCGCCGTTAGTAATTTCAACAAAACCACTATTACCCGGATTCAAATAGATGCCCATATAAATTTCCACCTTTCACCTTTAACATAATTCATTACTTTTATAAGTATGACTTAACACTTCCGGCACATCTCTATTCTATATTTTCTCCTATAAAATGTCAAACAAAACTACTATTTCACAGCGTTTGTTATAAATACAATGAATCGTTATCTCTGTAGAAGCTGCCACAAAAATCCGAATCAGGCGAGTTATGCCAAAACAGAAAAAAATGCGAGGTCTTTTCCCCGCATTTTTTATCAGAGACAGGCGTATATCCCGATTACAGGATTTCACCATATCATCATACAATTCATAGTGATTGAATCTCACCAAGTTTTACTATTTTACTGATAATTCACAATCTTACCAAAATCAGCCTTCAAAGAAGCACCGCCTACCAGTCCGCCATCAATGTCCGGCTTTGCAAATAACTCTGCTGCATTACCTGCATTGACAGAACCACCATACTGGATACGGATATCTGCTGCTGTGGCATCATCATATATTTCTGCAATGCACTCGCGAATGGCGCCACACACTTCCTCTGCCTGATCAGAAGTAGCCGTCTTGCCTGTTCCGATTGCCCAAATTGGCTCATATGCAATGACTGCTGTCTTAGCCTGATCTGCGGTTACATTTAAGAATGCAATCTTAATCTGCTGACGAATCCAGTCAATGGTAATGCCCTGTTCTCTCTGTGTCAACGACTCTCCACAGCAGATAATCGGTGTAATGCCGTACTCAAAGGCTTTTAATACTTTCTTGTTGACAGTCTCATCTGTCTCTGCAAAATATTCACGCCTCTCGGAATGACCGATAATAACATATTTCACGCCAACATCAGTCAACATGTTCGGTGCAATCTCACCGGTATAGGCACCACTCTCCTCATAGTACATGTTCTCTGCACCAATCTGGATGTTGGTATCCTTTGTAGCCTCAATAGCAGGAATGATATCAATAGCTGGTACGCAAAATACCACATCAACCTCATCATTGGCTACTAAAGGTTTTAATTCATTAATCAATGCAACTGCTTCACTAGGTGTCTTATTCATTTTCCAGTTGCCGGCAATAATCTTCTTACGCATAATGAAATCTCCTTTTTTTATTAAATCGGGGTATTTATCATTGGCGGCATTGCAACTCAGACGTTGCTGCTGCCAATGATCATCTTTCAAATATTATTATTTGTCGTTGGCAGCACTACAACCAAGGCGTTGCTACCGCATTAACAATTATTCATTCCTACTTATCGTTGGCAGCAGCTACGCCTGGGAGTTCTTTTCCTTCGAGGAACTCAAGGGAAGCACCGCCACCTGTTGAGATGTGTGTCATCTTGTCGCCGAAGCCCAAGTTGTTGACTGCTGCTGCGGAATCGCCGCCACCGATGATAGTGGTTGCTCCTTCAAGCTTAGCAAGTGCTTCTGCAACAGCTACTGTACCTGCAGCAAAGTTCGGCATCTCGAAGCATCCCATAGGTCCGTTCCAAACGACAGTCTTTGCACCATTGATAGCATCTGCAAACAACTTTCTTGATTCCGGTCCGATATCAAGACCTTCCATATCATCCGGTATCTCGCCTCTTCCCACAATCTTTGTATTTGCATCATTAGAGAAGTCATCCGCTACAACTGTATCTACAGGAATCAGTAACTTAACACCCTTCTCATCTGCCTTCTTCTCCATATCCAATGCATACTGCTTGTAATCCTCCTCAAGAAGAGACTTACCAACAGGCTCACCATGTGCTGCCATGAAAGTATAAGCCATACCGCCACCGATAATGAGTGTATCCACCTTGTTAAGGAGATTCTCAATAACAGGAATCTTAGAAGAAACCTTTGCGCCACCAAGGATTGCTACAAACGGTCTTACCGGATTATTGACAGCATTGCCAAGGCAATCAATCTCCTTCTGCATTAAGTAACCAACAAC
>CACXFV010000065.1 GCA_902767015.1 uncultured Lachnospiraceae bacterium
AGCATGCTATTTTGTCTCATTTGTTCTCTGTGATACCACCGCCTAATACAAGCGTCCGCATATTCTTCAAAATTATTCTTACCACTATTTAATTTTCATATTATATCAAATTTTACTCCATATATCAATTCAATTTTTATTTTCCCGGCGTTGAGGCGTTGAGGAATAAATTTTATTTATGCTCTTTCCTCAAACTGAATTTTGACTTTTTCAGTTATCCACAACTCTTTGGCATATAACCCTACAGATTATAAAAATATGGATAACTATTTGGTAATTTTTTTAATGGAAAAAGTAGTGTAAAAATGATATAATAGCGCTGATAACCACTCAATGAGTTTAGGAGGTATCGTTTTATATGGCAAGAACAGTAGCAATTGGCATTCAGGATTTTGAGGAAATCATCAGAGAGGATTATTTTTATATAGACAAGACAGCGTTTATCAGGGAATGGTGGAAAAGCGGGGATAAGGTCACCTTAATCGCCCGCCCCCGCCGTTTTGGAAAGACATTGAATATCAGTATGCTGGAAGCATTTTTTTCTAACCGGTATCAGGACAGAGGAGACCTGTTTGAAGGTCTGCATATATGGCAGTACGAGGAATACAGAAAGCTGCAGGGTACCTATCCGGTCATCAGCCTGTCTTTTGCACGGGTCAAGGAAAGTGATTATAAAACTGCCAGAAAAAAAATCTGCGAAATATTAATGAATCTATACAGTAAAAATGTTTTTTTGCGAGACAGTGAAGTGTTGACAGACAAAGACAGGGAATATTTTGACCGGATATCTACGGAAATGGATGATAGCGATGCAACATCTGCGTTGTATCAGTTATCAGATTATCTGTTTCGCTATTATGGAAAAAAGGTGATTATTCTCTTAGATGAGTATGATACGCCAATGCAGGAGGCGTATGTGAGTGGCTACTGGGAGGAGTTTACCGCTTTTATCCGAAGTCTGTTTAATTCTACCTTTAAGACAAATCCGAATATGGAGCGTGCCGTGATGACAGGGATTACCAGAGTCAGCAAAGAATCCATTTTTTCAGACCTGAATAATCTGGAGGTGGTCACAACTACTACGGATAAATATGTTACCGCGTTCGGTTTTACAGAGGAAGAAGTCTTTGCGTCAATGGATGAAATGGGACTAACGGACAAAGAGGGGGTAAAGCGCTGGTACGACGGTTTTGTCTTTGGGGAGGTAGAGGATATCTATAATCCGTGGTCAATCATTAATTATCTTGATAAACGAAAATTTTCCACCTACTGGGCGAATACCAGTTCCAATAGTCTGGTGGGAAAACTCATTAGAGAGAGCGGTGTGAGCTGCAAAAAGACCTTTGAAAAACTTCTTCACGGTGAGACGATTATGGTACCGGTGGACGAACAGATTGTGTACAACACCTTGTATAACGATGAATCGGCAATCTGGAGTCTGTTGCTTGCCACGGGATATCTCAAAGTACTGCATTTTCAGGTGGATGCGGAGAGTGATTATGACGAGGAGTATCCGATCTACACCATGACACTGACTAATGAAGAGGTGCGGCGGATGTTCTACAGAATGGTAAAGAACTGGTTCTCGCAGACAAAAGAAAGCTACAATGGATTTATTGAGGCGATGTTGGCAGGTGACCTCAAGCTGATGAATAAGCATATGACGCATATGTGCGAGACGGTATTCAGCTATTTTGATACGGGAAAGGGACGTATGGGGGATGAGCCGGAGCGGTTCTACCATGGTTTTGTGCTGGGACTGGTGGTCAGTATGTCGAAGGAATACCATGTGCGTTCCAATCGCGAGAGCGGTTATGGAAGATATGACATCATGATTTATCCGAAGGAGCAGACAGGAGTGTCTACAGGAATGAAACCTTCCTTTGGAAGCAAACTTTCCTTTGGAAGCAAACCTTCCTTTGGAAGCAAACCTTCCTTTGGAAGGTTGAAAAATGCACTGATCATGGAATTTAAGGTACATGATCAGGAGGATGAGAAAGACCTTTCGGAGACGGTGGGGGTAGCACTTGCGCAGATTGAGGAGAAGAATTATGCGGCGGAGTTGAAAGCTCTTGGATTTCCGGAAGAGAACATCAAAAAATACGGATTTGCCTTTGAAGGAAAGAAAGTATTGATTGGAGAGTATGTCGGATAATCATGTGCGAGCCGGAAATTTTTACAATAGAAAAATTGTGCAGAAATGGCACGGAGTGCCTTTGACACACCAACTATGTTCACGGAAAATATATAGAAAAAGTGAGGACACAGATATGGCAGATACACTGTCTTTGTTTGATCCATCAGAATATGGGCAGCGAAAAATCAGCTCATTGATCTATGAGCCGGTGTTTGATAATAAAAAACTGGAAGATTTCAGAATTGTCTATGCCAGTGAAATTTTTATCAGGGATTGGCAGGGGATTTATCAACATGATGACTTTCGGGGAGTTTATCTGAAAAAAAACAGAATGTTTGACGAATTTACACTGTCCATGTTGGAGAAGTTTCATGATGAAGAAGCAATTCCTTTTATTGCATACATGCCTATGCTGAATCTGCATGTATATTTTGAGCCGATTAAAGAACTTCCGAAGCCATATGCCGGATTTTATATAACCGATATTACAGGCTGTAGTGAGGGAGAAGGAAGACAATATTTTCTGAAAAATGTAAGACAGATGGCGGGAAATGCAGTCCTATTGAAGAAATTGTCTGAAAGAAATTATGAACCGGTTTATGTCTCGGAAGAATTTGCAGTGATGATGGAGTGCTCCGTTACAGAGGCAATGGAATTAATGCGGGGGATAGGAGTGTTTAAGACTACCTATGCGGAGGACAGACCTCTTGTGCGAAGTATGATGGAAAGGAAAATTGCTTATGATGGTACCAAGCGGTTGACGATTCAGAAGCTGACTGCGAAGAAAAACAGGATATGGTGCAATATACAGTATGCGTTTATTGATGATTTTAAGGAGCATTATGTCTATATTAACTACACAGACGTGACAGCGTTAAAAGCACACGAGGAACGGTTAAAAAATACCTATGCCACTATGGGAAGAAGCTTTTATCAGGAAACAGAGGATACGCTGTGTTATTTACGTGTGAATTTATCAAAAGATTGTTTTGAAGCGGTTAAAGGTAAGGATTTATTTGACACAGATTCACTGGGAATCTCCTATACGGAGGCAGTGCGGGAACGCTCCAGACATTATGTGATTGCTTCGGAGCAGAAGCTTTTCCTGACACAATTTAACAGACAACATCTGATAGACGGATATTTGGAAGGAAGTACCTTTGTATCACAGATGGCATTTTCCGTGAGAAGGGATGGGCGTTCGTGCTTTGTAAGGATTACGGCATCCGTAACCCAGCATCCGCTGACGGGAGATATGGTGGCCTTTATCAATGAACAGGAGTGCAACAGTCAGAAAGTGGCTGACATGCTGACAGGCAAGATTCTTGCCAGACAATTTGATATGGTGGCATACTTAACCGGAGGAGAATATGGTGTTACCATAGGAGAGGCAGCCAATATCAAACACGGCAGTATTTTTCCGGCGGTAAAGAACGGAAATTACGAGATGTATTTGCAGAGCCAGGTATTTCCTGTTTTAAAGGGAGATGATGAACAAAGAAAGGAGGCCATTGCCGCGTTATCTTTGGCGAAGGTGAAGGAAAGCGTGGCGAAGGAAGAGCCTTATGTAGTAGATATTGAAATTGAGCTTGATGGGGAGACTTATTATAAGCAGTTTGATTTCTACAGTGTCAATCCGGAGGCGGATTTTTATATCCTGTTAAAGTCAGATACAACAGAGATTCAGAAGCAGCATATGGAACTTAATGAAAGACTTAAGGAAGCATTAGAGGCGGCGAATCAGGCAAACGTGGCAAAGACAGCATTCCTTTCCTCTATGAGTCATGAAATACGGACACCGATGAATGCCATTATCGGTCTGGATAATATAGCCTTAAGTAATCCTGATTTACCTAGGCAGACAAGAGAGCAGCTTGAGAAAATTGGTGGTAGTGCCAGACATCTGTTGGGACTCATTAATGATATTCTTGATATGAGCCGGATTGAAAGCGGCCGATTAACGATTCAGAGCGAGGAATTTTCCTTTGCTACCATGTTAGAGCAGATAAACACAATGGTTCATTCCCAGTGTCAGGATAAGGGACTGCAGTTTGAGTGCCGGATAACGGGGAATATTGATGATTACTACATAGGAGATGATATGAAGCTCAAACAAGTCATTATCAATATTCTGGGAAATGCTGTCAAGTTTACTCCGGAAGGAGGAAAGGTGTTGTTCATGGTGGAACGTACCGCCCGGTATGATGGAAAATCAACTCTAAAATTTGTTATGAAAGATACCGGTATCGGTATGGAGGAGTCATATATTCCGAGAATTTTTGAGCCGTTCAGTCAGGAGGATTCCTCCAGAACGAATAAATACGGCAGTACCGGTTTAGGAATGGCAATTACAAAGAATATTGTAGAGCTGATGAATGGTAATATCACTGTGGAAAGTCAAAAGGGAGTGGGAACAACCTTTACCGTTACCGTTACCCTGCAAGACAGCAATAGGAGATTTTCGCAGACAAACAAAGTGAGTCCGGGTGAACTCAAGGTGCTTGTCATAGATGATGACGCTGTGGATTGCGAACATGCCAGATTAGTATTGGCAGAATTGGGGATAGCTGCCGATACTGTTCTTGGCGGACAGGAAGCCATTGAGGCCATTGAGATTCAGGCAGCAAGACGAGAAGCTTATAATTTGATTTTTGTGGACTGGAAGATGCCTGAGCAGGATGGAGTTGAGGTGACCAGGGAAATCCGAAAAAGAATAGGAAAGGATTCGGCAGTAATCGTGCTCACAGCCTATCAATGGGATGATATTGAGAGCGAGGCATTAGAGGCCGGTGTAGACAGTTTCCTGGCAAAACCTCTTTTTGCCTCTCAGGTAATCAGTGCATTTGAGCAGGCTATGGCAGGTAAGCAGCAGGAGGAAGAGGAAAAGAAGCCTGTTGACTTGAAAGGACGTCGTATTTTGCTGGCGGAAGACATGATGATCAATGCTGAAATTATGAAACAACTGCTGCTGATGGGAGGCATGGAGACGGATGTCGCTGAAAATGGTCAGATAGCCGTGGAGTTGTTTGAAAATAGTGAGATAGGAACATATGATGCTATTTTGATGGATGTGCGTATGCCGGTAATGGACGGACTGGAGGCAACCGCAAGGATACGTGAACTTTCCCATGGGGATGCGAAAACCATTCCTATTATCGCCATGACGGCGAATGCCTTCGATGAGGATGTGCAGCGTTCTCTTCAGGCAGGCATGAATGCACACCTAAGTAAGCCGGTGGAACCGGAACGATTGTATGCAACCTTAAGTGAATTGATAAAAGATTAGTAAATCATACTATGCTACGCACTGAAATTTTACTTGAAAATGGAGGTAACAAAGTGGAAATAAATATGAACCCATTACAAAAACAAATGTTAGATGATGTCTTTGATGCATTTTCCATGTTGACGGATGCAGCTTATATTTCGTTAATGCATGTCGATGGCGGATTTACCAGGTATTCTGCCAGTGCAGTGGAGATGCTTGGTCTTCCGGGAGAGTATATTCCTAATGGTGCGCTGGATTGGAATGATTATTTGCATCCGGAGGATAGAGCACGCTACATGGAGGTGATGTTTCCCCTGATAGAGGGAAAAACACAGACATATGATATTACTTATCGTGTTCGGCTAAAGTCCGGAGAATACGGAAATTTTCGTGCGGTAGGAGCTGTCCTTCGGGGAGAACAGGGAAAACCCAGTCTGATTGGAGGAGCAACCTTCAATGAAGGGATTGCCAATAACGTGGACCCTGTAACGGTATTGCCTAATAGAGAAGCTTACAGAGAACGTCTGGCAGAATTGATTTCACAGGGAAAAGAAACTGTTTCACTCATGGTGGGAACAGGAAAATTCGGAGAGTTGAATCAGCTTCACGGTTATTCCTACGGTAATCGGATTTTGCAGGAAATGGCATGGATGATACAGGATCTGGTTGGAGACCGGGGAGAAGTATTCCGTATGGATGGTGCTGTGTTTATTGTGCTTTCGCAAGTACTAAACCGAGGGGAAATGGCAGCACTGTATGATGTGATAAGTTATCGAATGCAACGAGGAATCCAGGTAAACGGTATTCGGAATAATTTAAGTACAGACGGTGGCATGATAGCGAATTATGATGCCAATGTGGATGCCCTAGTCATTGATACCTGTCTTCATTATGCTTATGAGGAATCGAAAATACACAGACATGGAGAGCTGGTTGATTTTAATGGCAGTATTCATGATGAAGGAAGGAAACGTCTGGAAATGCTGTCAGATATCAGAGACAGTGTGACAGAGGATTGCAAGGGATTTTATATGGAATACATTCCTGTCATTAATGCGCAGACGGAGGAACCAAATGGAGCAGAAGGAGTGCTTTGCTGGCATGATGAAGTCTACGGCAGAGTAGAGGGAACGAAGTTTTTACCTGTCCTTGAAAATGATTTTATTTTTGAAGAGTTGGGAGATTTTATGCTGTTGACCGGATTGGAGGATGGTGTGAAGTTTCTGGAGAAAAATCCAAACTTCCTGCTCTGCTTGAATGTATACCGGATACAGCTTGAAGCCGGATATTTTGTGGAGACATTGACAGAATATCTCGATAAAACAGGATTTCCGCCTCATTTACTCAGTTTGAAGCTTCACTCGGACTGTCGTTTTGTGTCAGGAGATATTCTTGAGGATATTATTGCCAAACTTCATGAGAGAAAGATTGTCGTTATTATAGATGGTTTTGGAAGTGGTACCAATTCTATTATATTTCTGAAAAATACCCCGGTGGATGCGGTATGTATTGACGGAAGGTTTACAGAGGGAATTGATGAGAGAAAGAGAGATTTGGATATTCTTGAAAATCTTACCAAGATGGCGAGAACCTGTGTGCCTCATGTGAACATTACGGGTGTCGCTACAACACAGATACGGGATTTGGTGAGAAAGCTTCCTATTACCACCATGCAGGGAGAGTATTATTCCGGAGCGGTTACATTTGAAAAAATGGTTGAAAAATATTATGAGGCGTAGCGGGTATAGCAACGCTTTATTGAAAGACCATGACTTTTGCTGAAATTGCCAAAGGAAACTATGTAGATAAAACAGGGCTGATTGCATTGATAAACAGAGGAATGGATGGGGCTGACAAGCTTGCCTGCATCAGCAGACCCCGTTGCTTTGGAGAGTCGCGCTCAATGAGCATGAATACTCGGATTGTGTTGGTCACACAAAGGTCGACATCAATATTCCATCAGATCCTCCATCTGACAATTCAAAGATCTGCTCAACTGTAAAAGAGTGAGTGCGGCGGCCTTGTTAATGTCCCTTTGCCGCTGTTCAAAAAGTTGTATCTGGCGAATCGCGACGCCGGAATATGAGGCAAGCTGTGATTGTGACATGCCGCAATTTATACGCCGAACCTTCAGCCTGGTATCAGGAGAAGCCTTATGGATCAGGTAATCCATCTGTTCCACAAATTGCATAACGTCCATTTCGTGATAAACAGGATACATCTGTATGATTTGCGAAAGAGGTACGACCATAAGGATATCCATAAAGGAACGGCCGGAATACCACTGATAGAAAGACAGTGACCACCCTCCCCAGTACTCAGCAGATTTGTCCAGATACATGGCATCTTCCGCATTCGTAAATGGGGTATGTGTTTCTATCAAGACTTCGCGCGCCAGCTCACAGCCATTCATGCCGGCAACATACAGGGGATTTCCACAGCCGAACTGCTTAGAAGCGGCAGATACAGCGAATGCATTTCCAAATATATCCGCATCGAGGGTCAAAGACATTACTGCAAAATCCACAGCATGTCCCAGAATGTTTTGTGCGGTAGTAATATATGTTTCATCGTAAGCGCGGATCACCATTTTCGATTCTCTCCCTCATGATATCGATCATGAACAGTTCATTGATGCTGTCTGCTGACCGTTTACTGCTACGATAGGCATTTTGGGCGCTTCTGTCTCTTGTGGTCTTCTTCTCATAATAAGTGGCGGCATCGGCGGGTTCTGCACTGATAAAGCGGATATGTGAGAAAGATTCCCTGCTCTTAAAGACGATCTGTTCTCCCTGCTTTCCAAGGCGCATTGCTTCAGATAGCTTTGCAAGAGAAATAGTACCGGCGATAAAATCTTGTGCAAAGGCAAAATAGGAATCATCTGCTCGGTACCCGATGATGACGTCATATGGCGTAGGGTCAATAAAAAAGTTTTGCTGCAGATAATCCTTAGCATCCTCCGCAATACTGGTCTTTTGCCAATAAGTTCTGTATTTCGCAAGGATTGCAAGCCAGTTGAGTATATTGTATTCCGAGGCGTTCAGATTCAGGACATTCAGACCGCTGAGATCGGACTCATAGGAATTTGCGAATCCGTCCTTGTTTTTGGAGCAGGCCCATTCCTTGGCGAGTTCCGGGCTTTCGGTCGTGTAGAAACCAGAACCGTAGTCGTTTGTCCGTTTGCTGCCGTTATAAACCGGCACTTCAATAATATGGTCAGAACCATGATAAACTATCATAGAATCACCTCCCAAATATACTATATCGCCACAGGGACAGTCTGTCAAGTGAAAGCTTTTAGAAACCCTCCTCCCCACTCCACTGTACTTGGGATAGGGTAGGAGGGCGAACGTGTATCTCATCATCTGACAAACTTTACTTTGGCAATCTTGGCATAAAATGCACTACCGCCATCAAAAGGTGAACATAACAGACCGGCGAACACTTATAACAGCAGAAAAATGACAAAGAAAAAGCCGAGGGAACAGCCGGAACATAAAGGAAATCATATTTCAAAAGAAAATAATGATACACCAGGCATCGAGTAACTGGTGTAAAAATAGTGTCATTTATTTAGAGGTATCTGAACTGTTACCATCATTTAACGTTTTTTTAATTTATTTATCATACTGCCTTGCATAAAACTTTCTTATATGATACTATATCATACAAGAATTTAGAAAATGCGAATGATGAGGGAGACTATATGGATTTACAATTTATATTAGATAAGTACCACTTGCAGGATATTTTTAGCGCATCTCTTGCGCTGGGATTAACGCAAGAAACTCTCCAACTCATTTATGACGATTATAATAATATTTATTATAAAAAATATCAGTTGATAGCGAAAAAGATTGTAGAAATGCTATATGAAGATTCACCGGATGGGATGAGAATCATTTATGCACGTGCAAAGAATCCCGAACATTTGATTGAAAAGATTATCCGGAAAATCGGAAAAGAAGATAAAGCAGCTTATAGAAATATTTGTGTTAATAATTATAGGAAGATAATAACAGATTTAATAGGCATCAGAATCTTAGTTTTAAAGAAAGAAGATTGGGAAATTGCCGATGAACATGTTCATAACAAGTTTAAAAAATTTGTTCAGCCTCCTGTAGCATACGTATGTTATGGGGACAGAGATATTTTTGATGAGAGTAAGATTCGAACGGATTATACTAATAAAGGATATCGTTCTCAACATTATATTGTAGACTATAATGATATTCCATGTGAAATACAGGTTAGAACCTTAGCCGAGGAAGTATACGGAGAATTTGATCACAACATACGATATCCGTACAGAACAAATAACACGTTTTTGACCAGATATAATCAGATTATTTCCAAGGTTACTTCTGAACTTGATGATTTAATATCAACCTGCAGTGCTTTGTCTAATGAAAAACTTGATGAATTAGATAATACATTTATAGATGATACTTATGTTGATTGGGCAAAAAAGATAGAGGGGCAAGCTTCGTACCTTGAACATGAAGAGAAAATATCATCTCCAGCAGATAAAAAAACAGCCACGAGTGTTTTGCAGTTTGCAACACGCAGATTATTACAACGGAAGGAGTAACTATGTTTCAGCGAGATACGGTGAGTTATCAGTCAAAACAGCAGAAAATATTAAAAAAGCTTGCAGAGGAAGCTGCTAATGGAATTATCAAATGTGATACATTACCTAATAAAGGACAGCCTCTTAAAAATGAAGTCGAGGCAGTGTATTTTGATAAGATACGTGTTTTTTTTCAAAAATCTGTAGCTCATAAGATTATGTCTTATAACAATGATAAATATGAGGATAAATAATGGAAAAAGATTATAGTGAACTGATTAAAAAGGTCGGAAAAGACAATTTTGATAATCGATTAATGGAATTACGTAAAACCATTGATGAATTTTTATCACAAGCAGAATATCCTGATTGGGTAGAATGTAACAATCGTGTATTGACGCATGCATTGTTAGATTATTATACAGATATTGTACGTTTGAGAGATTTTCATTCAATTGAGAATGTAAAGACGGATAAAGTTGTTGCATATCTTATTTTTTGGATTTTGCGAAGAAAACCGATACAGCTTACGCAAGACTCCGAAGATGAAAGGGATATTTTTGTCAATGAAAGATTTGCCTGTACAATGCTATTAGGTGAATGTCTCTTAGAAAATATGGAAGATGTCAAATTGACAGAGGATCTTGCCAAAAAATTAGGAAAATATATTGACTTGTTGCTATATTATTTTAAATACAGGCAATACAATCCTCAGGTAATTGAATTGCTGATCGAATCCTTCAAGATGGGGAATTCATTTAATAGAGTCTGCTGATTTAATATCAGGAGTATGATGCAGCTGTTCCATTAACTTTCGGAAATTTTAAACCTAAGCGCCACTGAGCTTCCTTTTGTGTAGCCAGCGGCGTTATTTTTATTCGTCGTCACGTTCAGCCTTTCCGATAATGTGAAAGTTGTAGTACATCTTTTGCGCCTAGTTCAAATTCACTGTCCTTTAATCTGTAAGCGATTCAAAAAAAGGCGTAGTGCAATCAGAGTCTCCTTATGTTAAACTATGAAAAATCTAACAGATAGGAGGCCTTTTATATGGAACATACTTCCCAGAAATATTGGGAACAGAAAATATCAGAATGGAGCTCCAGTGGATTGAATATCCGTGACTGGTGCCAGAAATCCCATACGGTTGTAAAACAGTTTTATACGTGGAAAAAAGATTAGAGAACAGTGAATCAGAATCGGAAGAAACAGTATTCGCAGAAGTTACACCTCATTATCAATACAAAAGACAGGATTACTGTGTTCCTTCACAGGATACCCGTCCACTGCTTTATTATCTCAGGGGATAAAATTATATATCCCGGATCAGTTCAATCCGGATACCCTTCTCTCTGCTCAAGACGTTGAAACAGTTATGATGCATTCATTTATTAATGGGGCAACAAGGATTTATCTCGCATGCGGAGCAACAGACTTCAGAAAACAGATTCCGGGATTAAGTTCTCTGGTCAGCATGAAGTTTGATCTGGATCCGTTCAACGATGATTGTGTATTTCTGTTCTGCAATAAAAGAAAGAATGCTCTCAAGGTTCTCAGATATGACAAGACCGAGTTTATTCTTGCCAGCAAAACACTTCTGGACGGAATGAAATTTCAGTGCCCGTCAAGGTGCTTTTTTCGGCGTTATTCTGCTTGTAAAATTCCCTGTTTTTGTGGAAGAAAACCACAAAATATGGTAAAATCTAAGGAGAAAAGCACAGGAGGAACAAGGGATTGACATGACAGAACACGAAGAACTTCTCATGTTGCGGGAGCAGTTAAAAACGAAAGAGGCTTTGCTTGAAGAAAAAGGAAATCTCATTCTTCAAAAGGATGAGATCATTACTCAAAAAGACGAACTCATCCGGAAGAAGGACATCCAGATCGAGAATCTGACACAGGCAT
>CACXFV010000066.1 GCA_902767015.1 uncultured Lachnospiraceae bacterium
ACAAATCAATTGGCAAAGCATGCATCATAGGTATTTTACTTATCTCAGCATGGATATCTTTAACTGTTTTTACATCAATTTCTGAAATAGTCTCTGCGAAGTCAAAGGAAACTTTATTTGTCTTTTTGTTGTACACTATAGTGAAAATATCTTTATATTTAGCATATCTATCACTATTCTTTATAGCATCTACTGCGGCATTTATTCTTGCCGGTTTATTGAAATCTTCCCATCCATAAGAACTTCCTTGATATTCAATATTCTCTTTTTCTGTAATCATTTTTAGTGCAACATATGCTATCGTAAAATCTATACGTGCATTCTCATTATCAGCAAGCAATCCCGAAATGTTACGATAAATTATGCGCAAATTTTCCAAAATTTTGTGAAATTCTTTTTGCGTAAATGTTGATACATCAAATTCATACACGTTACAATCCGGATACTGGTATATTAGTTTGAGTATCTCCGGACCTATAAATCCATTAATTCTTTCCCCATTTAAATATAAATCTTGCCAGGTATCTCTTACTCTAACTTTCAAAGCTATTTCATGACCATTAAAACCAATAACCACTCTGCTCATGTATTTGTCATTTTTTCCAGTAGCATATATTAGTCCTTCTGACAAAGCTGTATCAACAGAAATATCTGCTATCTTATCTTCAATAACCATATCAACATTTTGATTTCCAAAACAATCGAAAAGCATAATATCTATTTCTCCTGTTCCATCCGCGCTATCTTTTGAAGGAACAGACGAATCTATCTCTTTTATTCCTGTCTTTTTTTGAAATATAACTTCTTTTTTATACAATTTTCCCAACAGATCCTTTTCTACAAACGCATCAATCTGAGCCTCTGACCAATTCTTATTAGGTATATTTTCGAATATTACATTTTCCACTATTTTTTCTACTATTTTAGGTTCTGATTTAATGATTATTTTTTCCATATCATATACCTCCGGTTGATTTCTATCATCTGCTGAATCATATTTAATTATAGAACATATGTTCTTATTTTTCAAGTTATTTTTTATCAATTTACTTTTTTAACAAGAATAAATAACCCATAGTATTTTATCATATTGTTATTAGTTTTTCCATTAAAAAACCCCTGATATTTCATATATTTTTACAAATATGGGGCAACTCAAGGATTGCCCCACATTGCTTAAAGGAAAATCAAGGTACTGTTCAATCAGCTTTATGATTTTACTATCAAGAATGATATTTACAATAAGGATTATTGCACATTTGTAGGTGTTGTTCATCACTATAAGGACTGTAATCCAAATAAGTATGACCGAAACAAATTTGAGAAAGAAGAGATTGAACGGATATGGGAGCAGAAAGATGATAAGTATTATCAAATCATATTGTTGATACTGTATAACAGAGTAAGAATTTTAGAATTCTTGGATTTAAACAAGGAAAATGTCCATCCAGCTGAGCAATACTTTAATTTGATTAGCAGTAAACCGAAAATAGAATCCGAAAGGTTCCCATCTCAGATAAACCACAAAGCTTGGTTTGAATACAATTCGAGACCCTTGTAAAATAGGATTTTCTTGATACCTTCGTTTCCGGGAGAGTATCCTACGCCTTCTCTGCTTGTGAAATACAGAAAATGCATTTACCGGTTTCCTATAATATCCGCTGCACTGCAGCCTGCCACAGCGATCAGATCTGCCGGTGCAAGCTCAATCTGAAAGCCAACCTTTCCTGCACTGACAAATACAGTGTCATACTGCGTTGCTGTCTCATGGATAAACGTCTTAAACGGCTTTTTCATACCGATCGGCGAACAACCACCATGTACATAGCCGGTCAACGGCAGCAATTCCTTTTGTTTAATCATATTGACAGCCTTCTCTCCGGAAGCCTTCGCCGCCTTTTTAAGATCAAGCTCCGCTTTTACCGGAACCACAAACACATAATATGCTCCGGATTTTCCCTGTGTAACAAGTGTCTTAAATACCTTATCCGCTTCTTCTCCAAGTATTTCTGCAATGTCTTCTCCGCTTAAGGTTGCATCCGGCTCATAGGAATGACTTGTATATTCTATTTTCTTTTGATCCAACACTCTCATGACGTTGGTACGTTCATTTTTTTTCACTGATCTTCTCTCCATATATTCTTTTCATAACTCAGTATATAATGTCAAATTTTAAGGATACAAATTCTTTTCAAAACTATCTGTGCAAAACATTAGTGTCATAAGCAGAAACTATGCAAGAACTTTTGGTATCCTTACCATGCTTTCACTCACCGTTCTGCTCTAAATCAAAAATACTCAACTGCTCATATTGATCCGGTAATTCATGCAGATATCCAAAGCACGCATCCGGTGTATAGAGTATATTATTCTCCCTGCAAACACTCACAAACTTATGCATAAGCTTCTTATTATCCGGACTTGGCAATTCGTAGGCATTACCATATGTATCAATGTACTTCTTCTTTAGTCCCGGGAAATACTGATCAAGCGCTGCATAGTAATATTCCCTGTCACCTTCGCGGAGCGTAAGACCCATACCAAAACACACAATGCCCTTTACCCCTACCCGAACACATTCTTCCAGTATCTTTTCAACATTATTCTCCGTATCGTTAATAAATGGTAAGATGGGACTAAGCCAGACAACCGTAGGGATTCCTCTTCTTTTCATTTCCTCAAGGATCTCTATCCGTCGCTTCGTATTGCATACATTTGGCTCTATCAGCCGGCACAGCGCATCATCATATGTCGTAAGGGTAATCTGCACCACACATTTTGCCTTTTTATTTATCTTATCCAACAGATCAATGTCCTGTAATATCCGATCTGATTTTGTCTGAACCGTCGCTCCAAATCCATATTGCAGGATGATTTCAAGGCATCTGCGTGTCAGTCTTAATTCTTCTTCACAATGCATATAAGGATCCGACATGGCACCTGTTCCGATCATGCCCTTTTTTCTCTTTGAACGAAGTGCAGCCTCTAATAACTCCGGAGCATTCTGTTTTACCTCGATATCTTCAAAAGGATGCGTAAACCTGTAGCACCTGCTGCGGCTGTCACAATAAATACAGCCATGGGAACATCCCCTGTAAATATTCATTCCATAATGTCCACCGCTCCCGGTGAGTATTCCTTTCACATTTACAAAATGCATGTCTCTGCCCTTTCATAAAATGCCACTATACGAAAACATGTAAACAATTCTAATTGCCACGCTAATCCCGGAAGTCAGCAACAGAATACCTTGTACGTTCCAAAAGACAAATTACCATTCGTCTTTTTTTTGACATTCAATCAATGATCACCAGTGAATTCGGTTCCACATGACATTTCAGGAACAAAACCTTAACGCCTGCTGCCTTCGCCTCATCAAGAGCCACCCCAA
This sequence comes from uncultured Lachnospiraceae bacterium, assembly GCA_902767015.1. Classification (GTDB taxonomy): domain Bacteria; phylum Bacillota; class Clostridia; order Lachnospirales; family Lachnospiraceae; genus Bovifimicola. The sequence goes on from CACXFV010000066.1 coordinate 3,392, forward strand.
ACTCCGCATGCATTTCAACGTTTGGTCTGACTTCTGACACGCCGTCCATTTGGATTACAAATGCCAGCATCGCTTTATAGCCATCCTTAACAGCCCCCGCAAGCTCCCGCAGATGCTTTACTCCGCGCTCTGTCGGTGCATCAGGAAAATATCCGATCCCGTCTATTTCAAGCGTACAGCCCTTTACCTCCATCAAAAAACGATTATCCGCACGCTCCATATAGAAATCAATCCTTGATTCACCGTAAGTATACTCCGGCACTACCTTATCGTAATCCCGGTCTTTCAGCCACTCCTTTACAACTTTGTTCGGTGCCTGACTGTCTATATTGAATAGGATTCCATTCTCTTTTCTGACCGCCACCAGATCATACTCTGTCTTTCTGTCCGGTGTACCCGGCTTTGTCAGCCATACTTCACATCCGGGTATCAGGAGTTCTTTGCATCTTCCGGTATTCTTAACATGAACCGTTTCCTTGCGACCATCTATATCCACCTCTGCGATGAATCTGTTCGGACGCTTTAAGAAAACCGCTCTGGTTATGTTTACATATTTCAAAACTGCCTTCACTCCCTTCACACTCACTCAAGCTTGCCGTCTGAAACCAAATTCTCTTAAATTCTAACTATTCCTGTTCATCACCCCAGAAACACAAATCTTTGTTTAATATCCCTTAGCATGCTCTTTTACAAAACTTTTATTCCCAACCAAAATAATTATTCGCTTTCTCAACGACACTTTCTGCAACCGTCATATTATGACTGCCCTCCATTTCCAAGAAGCATGACTTTCATCTCATCATCTAGTGATTCATACCACTTATCAAAACCATAATTTTTCCACGGCATATTTCGTTCAAAGTGATAACGCCAAGGATAATAGTTTTCCCCGGTCTCTCTATTTTTTATATCTCTGATATCACCCTTAACTTTTCCGGGATTTCCAACGACAACCTGATACTTTTTCACATCCCTGTTTACAATTGTGCCGGCGCCGATCAATGAATCACTCTCAATATCAATCCCCGGCAGCACAATAGAATTCGTGGCAACTATCGCAAATGCATGCACATGAACACCTATCTCCGTATCCGATGGCGGTGTTGGGTCATTCGTGAAAACAACATAGGGATATATCCAGCAACAATCATCAATAACCGAAGACATACCGACAAAAACACTGCTATGCAGCCTCACATAATTACCTATTTTGCAATGTCCCTGTATATCTGTAAATGTTCCTGCACTAACGTTATTCCCTATAATAGCCTTTTCTCTGATAGTCACCTGATGACCAGCCTGGAAATTATTTCCAATCTGAGACCCCGAATAAAAAATGCATCCGCTACGAATAATTGCATTCTCTCCGATAATCAGTTCGTGCTTGTGATACAAGTGGTCCATGAAGAAATCCATCTGGTATTCACCCAAAATGCAATTAGCTCCAATAGTTGAATTGTCTCCAATCACCACATCACTTCTAACAAGGCAATTGTTGTCTATGTAAACATTGTCTCCAAGTACTACATTGTCTTCTATGATGCAGTTATTTCTAATCACTACATTTTTGCCACACTTAAAATTTTCTCCGACAATGGTATTTTTACCGATTACTGGTTGATTACTCATCACATCCTCCTGCTTCCCGCTATGTTCTGTTGACAAAATCCGCTTCAATTCTTTTGGAAAAACTCCCGCAATCTCTACGGCATCTCTTTTCTTTTGGGTATAACAAAAAAGCAACTCAATAAAATTGCTCCACGTCATCTTCCGTTCCCTTTTTTCAGTGCTGAGTATGCAGCTCTGCGAGCTGAACCCGTCCACAAACAATAATCAGAATTATACTTGATATCGCAAAACTTGTCAAGATTTCACAAAAAATGGTTTCTGTGATGAACCTTTTCTGCTTTTCTTGCCGTAATCTCCTCCTTCTCCTTTCCAATCCGCTTCTCAATATTGAGAAACCACAAGAGCACTATAAGGACTACCACGGTTATAACTGTCTCTGATGAATTTTTATACTGCAAAACTGTCCACCTTAAATTTCAGAGAAGAAATACTCCTCATTGCCTCGTCCGCATCATTTGACACATTTTCTCCGGCTCCTGCAATTTCCTGCCTATCCGCAGCTAATCTTAACCACTTCACCGTTCTTTCTATTTAACAATCTGTTCAAGAGAGTTCTTAACCTGTCCGGCCGTATCTAAGATCAAATCCGCCGAAGCAGCAATCTCCTGAGCTGCAGCTGCCAACGTACAGGTTCTGTTCCCTAAACGCATTATAATTTCCATCAATTGCTCCGTTTCCTTTAAAATATCCTTGATCGACAATACCACTTTTTCCTGAAAGTGATTGCTGCTGGCCGCTGTCTCCTTCGAGTTGAAAGCAAGCTGATTGATCTCATCCGCCACTACCGCAAAACCTCTGCCGGCTTCTCCGGCTCTCGCTGCCTCAATACTGGCATTCAGTGCCAACAGATTCGTACCGGACGCAATATCAACCACTTTTTTGTTATTTTTATCCAATTCATCCATCAACACTTCCATTCCCAACATAGACTCCCGCAGCTTTTGACAGAACGCCTCAATATCCCTCACTTCTCCGGAAATTGCCGTACTTTCCATGGCATTTTCTTCGTTTCCTTTGACCATCTCGTCCACTGAGCGGTAGAGCTCTTTAAAATAACCCTCGATATTGGTAATTTCCTGTTCAATCTTCTCTTTTTTAACGGAAACTGATTCCGTCTCTTTTGTAGCAGCAATTACCATATCCCTTTCTAACACTACCTCGTCCTTGATATAATGAATACAATTCTCCTTGCGGTTGAAACCGTTAAAAATAGCAATTGCCATTTTTTTACAGGTCTCATAACCGCAGCATTCACAATTCAGTTTCCTCGATTCCGGAGTAGTTTTATGCATAGCGTTAAAAATTTCATTTAACTGCTTTTCACCCGGCAGCATCGGGTTACATTTTTCCGAACGATCCGTGTACTTTCTTAAATAATCCTCTAAATTCAGTTTTGCAAATTGTTTGTTAAATTCCTTAAGCCGCTGCTGCGGTGTCAGCTTCGTTGACCATGCGCTATGTCTGGTATTCTTCTTGCAGGCTTCCTTGATCCGATTCACCTCATAGAGAGCGTCATCCGTCATGGCATTCTCCTTTTCCACACCTGTTCCGTACAGACATCCCATCTCACAATTCAGTGCGTCTACAAAAATCTCCTTATTCTTTCCTGCGGCGATCAGATTCTTATGGGCATCCAGATAGCGGTATGCATGCTTTTCTCCCTCAATCTGCCGAATATAGACATTTTCTCCCAAAAACCAATACACATTCTCCTTAAGACCGCCCGGCATAGGATAAATCGAGCCCAAACCGTACTCGATCTCATCACTGGCAAGGCTGCCTGTAATCTGATGTTCCCGAATATATTTCATCAGATGATCAAAAGTAACATTATAAGAAATGATTCCTTTGTTATTTGGATCGTCAATCTCGGCCTTTTTCGCGATACATGGACTGATAAAAGCCAGCCTGTCCGTAATACCCATTTCTTTTCGCGCATAAATAGCGCCGCACATCATCGGACTCTGCACAGGAAACAGCTTTGGTAACACTTCCGGTACATATCGCTCTATATAACCTACGATGGCCGGACACGGCTGTGAAATTCCTCCGTAAAAATGATTTTTTTCAATATAGTTCAAATAACCCCATGTTGTAATATCTGCTCCAAAGGAAATACTGATGATCCGATTGGCACCTAATTTCTTTAGACCGCCAAGCACTTTTTCGTATTCGTTTGGATAATTTGCTTTAAAAGATGGCGCAACTAACAGGGAAATCTTTACCCCACTCCTCAAATCTTCAAAGAAACGTTCTGTGTCATCATAAAATACGCGTGCATTATGCTCGCAGGCATCAATACAGGCACCACAGGCAACACATTTCTCCGGATCTACCTCAATTTTTGGTATTCCGTTTTCCTCCACTGCGACACATGCACCCAGACAACTACATGCACGGATACATTTGTTACATCCAATACAGTTCTCATTGGTATTTATCAATTGCAT
>CACXFV010000067.1 GCA_902767015.1 uncultured Lachnospiraceae bacterium
AAATGCCCAATGAGCCGTCATGATATATACTTCGTGTAATCCAAAGCCTAGGACAAGATGTAGAAACATATCAGTTCCAAACCATGAAAAACACAAAAGCATGAACTTACTATAACAACCACAGAATATTCCAACCAAGAGTAAAAGAATAACTATTCCTACAATTACGTAACAAGTATAGTCAGAATATGATACAAAAATAGGACGGTCACGATTCAAATCATGAAGCAAATACTTGTCATGAAACATCAACGATTCTCCAAAAAGATTTTCCACAATAGAACGAGATCGTGAAAGTTTTAAGTCCGTCCATTGTAACGTTTCACCTTTCATTATTGAATTAGAATGAAGCTGTTTCTTTTTCTTGTTATCTGCAGCTACCATCTTTCTGAATTTTTCATCTTTCATTCGTTTATTAAAGGCCTTATCCCTTCTCTCTTGCTCTGGTTTCTGTATATATTCCTGTATTAGAAAATAAGAACCAACAAGCATACAAGTTGGTAAAAACATTGCGATAAGGAAATTACGAGGGTGCCAGAACTTTCGTCCATTAGCAAACCATTGAGCCAGACCAATTTTTACACAATTGGTTGTTGTTACACCCGTTGAAAGAACAAACATCAAAGCAGCAAACCAGTTGCTCATCAAACGTTTTTCCTTGATACTTTTTCCAGCAACATATAGTGTTAACAAGAGAAAGAACATGGATATTCCAAAATGATCAGGCGAAATTGAAGAAAGAATAATATAAGCAAAAGATAAGAAGAAAGCACAAAGCAAAAGACTTTCCTTATAACTTATTCCTATAATATCTTTTAATATACGGAACAAGAAAATGAAAGAATAAACTGTAAGAATTGTTATTATTGCAGCAACAATAAAGACTGCACAATTCATACCTGTTACGTCCATTAGCCATCTATTCAACATTGAAAATGGATAAGTAAAAACTACTAAAAGCGGATGACGCTCTAAAGTGTAAAGGGAACGCCAATCAGATAATGTAATATATGTATATGGATCAAAGCCTGACAAACGAAAATATTTTAGGAATAAAGTATAGTATCCTATTTTTCCACATTTTGTATAAACATCAAAATGTTGATATATTGCCATCGCATTTAATAAAACCAAATATAATAACACAATAAATGAAGGTAACACCTCATTTCTTTTTATCACAAAAACATTAAATATATGCTTCATATCAATTTCTAACTAGGCATGCAAAAGTACATTTTTTATTTTGAACTTCCAACATTTAATGTTATTTTTGCAACATATATGATTAACATAGCTTTTCTGATATCAGCACATACAGATGCTCCACACCTGAGAAGGTTAATCTGCTCACTTCCAAAAGAAGCAGATTTCTTTGTCCATGTAGATGCAAAAGTAGACATACAGCCATTCTTGGATGCAACCCAAGGTCTAAATGTCCATTTCATTTCAAAAAGAACAGATATCATGTGGGGAAGTTTTGGACAGGTAATGTATCAGATGAATCTTATACATGAAGCGCTTTCTTCTACCAAGCATTTTGATTACTTAATTTCAATTAGCGGCTTGGAATATCCTCTTTGGAAAAATTCTAGAATACTTGAAGAAATAGAAAATAACAATGGAAAAGAATATCTCTTTGCTACATGTATGAGCGACAAAAACCAAGATTCCACAAAACTTTATCGAGAATATAGATTTTTTAATATATATGCATGGAAATACGGAACATTAAAAAGTAAATTTCGCGTTGCCATTAGACACATTGTGAATCTTCTAGGAATAAAGAAAAAATTAACAATTCCATGTAATGGAAAAAAATTCAAACTATATAAAGGCGGCTCATGGTGGGGCATCACCAACGAACTAGCTACATATGTATGGTATATATATAGCCATGAAAAAAAATTCGTCAATTATTTCAAAACTGCATTTGCACCTGACGAGACTTTCATACATACAATTGCATGCAATACTGTTTTTGCTCAAAATTGCACCATCATAGACAAGAAGTCTACTAGCCTAGAAGAACTCTCACCTCTGACATATATAGAATATGGAAAAGAAATAAAAATCTTAACAGAAGAAGATTTTGACGCATTAATAAATTCTAACAAAATGTTTTGCAGGAAAACTATCACAGGGAAAAGTGACAAACTACTTGACAAAATCGACGAATATAGAAACCGCTAATTTTTCTTGGCTTTCTTTTTGACACAGGTTTAACTGGTACTCCCCCTAAAAAACCTAGACAGTTAGCAGATTCATTATTAGAGACGATTAACAAACACGAGATTTCTGAGCACGAATAAAACGAATACAAATACTCTTAACCCAAAAGATTCGTTTGATTAGGCTGATTTACGGTCAAAAGAATTCTTGGAAGTTATTTTATTGAGCGTTACTCTCTTTTTGTGTCTAAGAAAAAAGCACAAAAGGAACGAAACACCTAAAGAGCATTGGTGTGTTGAGGAACAGCCTCAACAAAGCGGAGAATATGATAACTATAATGTTGGCGGAGAGTGCCCATATTGTCACAGTCGTGATGTTGCAGAATACACTTATGGCTATCCA
>CACXFV010000068.1 GCA_902767015.1 uncultured Lachnospiraceae bacterium
GAACTACAACTCTGATTATATACCATGTGTTGCATGGGGAATTATACCATACCAAGAACAATTAGGGAACTACAACTAATTAAAATGGCAAGAGGAGATATGCTTGATTATACCATACCAAGAACAATTAGGGAACTACAACTCTGATTATATACCATGTGTTGCATGGGGAATTATACCATACCAAGAACAATTAGGGAACTACAACGTGAAATCATAATAGCAAGATATTAAAACACAGTAGATATTCCGATATTGTTAAAAGAGATAATTGAACAGGAAGTGTTTAGAAAAGATTATTTAGAAAATACAACCTGTTTTTAGAATTATCCGATGAATTTATTCTAAGGAAATAGAAACTGTTATGGAGATTGCCGAAAGTGGAATGTTTGAGTGAAAAGTACCTGTATATATGTAAAAATGCTCTTTGTTTGATAAAAATATTACCAGCAATGTTTTTTTATGACCAATCTACTTTTTTTGTCGTCTATTATAGTAAAGAAACGTAAATGAGGAACAGTTAAAGAATTGTAGAAAAACCTGCGCTGACCATATCCTCCTATTGCACGTTTCAGGTGCAGGAAGTGTATAAGGGAGATGTCACAAAATCAGTCAGGATCAATGTGCCCGGAGGAATTATGAAGACCTCACGTTATCAGGAGTACTTGTATGACTTTGGGCTTGCAGCGAACACAATAGAAGATGACGGAACATATATTGCATATGGAATGGTCGATCAGGTGACGGGGGAAATCGTGCTGCCGATGGATTTAGATACGGAGTATATCATTTTTGCCGGTAATGAAGGGGAGGATGGCTCTTATCTTTTATATGACTATTATGGGATTTTTGTAAAGGCGGAAGCAGGAGTGTTTGCATGCTGCATGCCTGACAGCGGACTGGAAAATATTACGGATCCGGGTGAGCAGTTGCTGTATCCGGCAGACAGGCAGCAGACGACTGACAAGCAGTCGTTAAAAGGCGGACAACAGTCCGTTACAGTGGAGCAGCCGACAGGTTATGCAAGTGATGAAGTACAGGAGAGTTATGTGTTTGTGAATGGCAGTCTGTATTCGTTCTGGGCCGGCAGGCAGTATACGATGGCAGAGGAGGAGATTACCGTTCGGTATGAGGGATACAGCTTTTTCGGTTTTATAAGGGAGCAGAATGACAAGGAAAAGCCGACGCAGGAGCTTAATGCGGCGCATGTGCCGAAAGACAGTGGTGTGTATTGTAATCCGCAGGAGCCGGATAGTGTGATCGTTTATTATGGCGGAAAGGCTTATTTTTTCACAAGAGTGAAATGAGAAAGATGATGATATAGGCGATATTAATGGAGATGGAGAAATTGATATAGCGCATGCACTATTGATTGCCAGATACGATGCAGGATTAATCAATACCTTTGTACATTAAGTGTATTATTCTCTTTTTAGAGTTACATGCAGTGCAATAGTACAATTAATGAATATATATTCGCATAATGATAAAAGTCTAACCAATAAAAGACGGATGACAGTCTTTTGTTGGTTGGGCTTTTTTCTTAATTATACGATGAATTGATGAATGAAAGTGGACATTATGATTATATAATAATTGAGAAAAGATAATTAACAATAAAATAATAATACACAACTAATTGACAATAAGATATATATAGTATATAATTCTTTTCAATCATTCTATATTGGAGAAAACTAAGATTATCGAAAAAGGAAAGGGGTAGACAGATGGATAAGGATATACATATTAAGTACAAAACAGAAGAAGGCAAAGAAAAAAATAGCAAAGAATATAATACCATAGAAGGTAAGCAGCAGAGAATGTCTGACAAGAAAGCGGGTAACAGCGCTGATGATCAATGTACGGCAAACACAAAGACTGTCCAGAAAAATCATGATTATGACGATGTGTTTAAGTCCATGAAGCGGAATGATACCAGGCTGTTTATTCCGGTGATCAATGAACACTTCGGAAGATCCTACACCGAAAATGATGAATTGGAGGTACTGGTTTCAGAGGGAGATCTTACCAAGCTGGCGGATGGAAAGGCAGACATTCATTCACGAACCTCAGATTTTCTGATCAGGATCAGAGATGAGCTTTATCTGATTGAATGTCAGAGTTATCAGGATGGTTCCATGGCAATCCGGATAGCGGAGTATGCTTTTATTTCCGCAAAACAGAATGCTATCTGGGAGAAAGACAGAGTAATTCTCAAAATGCCAAATTATTGTATCGTTTACGTAAAAAATGACAACAGCACACCGGAATATACGAAGATTACCTATGAATTTCCAGATGGAAGACTGGTGGAGTACGATTCTAAGAATATCCTTATTGCCAATTATTCTAAAGAAGAAATTCTGCAAAAAAGGTTGTATCCTTATGTTCCGTATTATATACTAAGATATGAGAAGGTATTAAAGGAGAATAAGATCCCGATTGAATTTGTGAAGGAAGAACTGGAGTATCTGCTGGAGGGAATGAAGGCAGCAGTAGCAAGGAACGAGTTGGAGGTATTTGATTATTACAACATCAGGGCATTTACAAATACGGTGATCGGGCATTTTCTTCATGGTGAGAAAAAAGAGAGGCTGGTGAACGTAATGGGTGGTTCGATTATTACAACAGAGGCAGACGAGATTTTACAGCATGGCATAGAACAGGGCATGGAACGAGGAATGGAGCAGGGAAGATCAGTACAAAGAGAGGAGGATCTGAAATCCTTGGTGCTTACCTTAAAGAAACTGACGAATCGTTTAGAAGAAGTATATCAACTGGTGATTGAAAATGAGAATTATGCAGATGTAACACTGGAACAGGTGAAAAAATATTATCAGAGTGAATAAAATTTGAAATGCTGTTAATACCGGTTTTGCGGCAAAAAGAATAAAAATGTCGTTACTGATCATTGTGATTCAGGTAACGGCATTTTTTTGAATTCTATTTTTTGCAAAGCCCACGCAGATATGCTTCTAATAATTTTTATGATTCTTTATCAATATATCAAAAAATGTAACTGTTCAGCACCTCAAGTCTGGGAAAAAAGCATTGAAAATATGGATAAAGGCTATGTTTGTAACAGGCTGTTGATATAATTTTTTCTATATTCAGACGGAGAACAGCCATATATTTTTCTAAATCTTCTCGTAAAGTGTGAAGCAGATACATAGCCCACCGAATCACTGATATAAGAAATCGGTAATTCATTATGCATGAGGAGTTCGGCAGCAATTTTGCATCGGGTGATATTGTGAAATTCCAGCATGGTATGACCGGTACGCTCTTTAAAGGTGCGAAGCAGATAGCTTTCATTGACAAAAAGCCTGCCGGCTAGTTCACTTAAAATAAATTTTTCGCGATAATGCTCTTGGATATACAAAAGGGCATTGTCTACTAACTCTGCTTTGTTGCCTTGCCAGTCAGATGCTTCAGGGCGACATTTGAGACAGGGCTTGTATCCCTTCGAAATCCCTTCATTTACACTTGAAAAAATTATGACATTTTTGGGATTGCATAGTTTAGAGGGACAGGAAGGGCGACAGATGTGCTTTGTTGTCTTCAGTCCATAAAAAAATAGTCCGTCATAGTTTTTATCTCTGTTTTTAATTGCTTCCCATTGTTCTCTTGTCATAAAAACCTCCTGATAATCATGAAAGTATTATCTGTTTATTAGAGACGCTAAAGTGTCTTGTGTGACAACGAGCTAGATATACATCATTCATGCAAAGCATTCAAGAATGCTTGCATGAAATGATGTATATTTGGCGACTGTAGTCCATCGAGTAGGAGGGGAAGTTCCCTCTTGCTCGATTGCGATAGGAACAAATTGATTCGTTTTCTATAAATATCAATATAAAATCAATTATAGACTAAAAATAGGGTGATATCAAGTAAATTTTGTTAAACACAAATTAGTTTTTTAGTAATATAATGACTAATGCTGTTAGAATGAACTAACTAAAGAGTGATAGTGCTAACTGGAGAGTGATAATACTAACTAAAGAATGGAGTCAATAATCGTGGAATGATGTTTCTAACTAAAGAATGATACTACTAACAGAAGGATGCTACTACTAATTCTGGAATGATAAGGCTAACCAGAGAAAGATATCACTAATAACAGACGCTTTGTCTTGATGGGAGGAATGATTGTGGTTTGTGTTAATTCAAACAGAATGATAAAACAAAAAAAGTTCATAGCTGTCTTATTGATGCTGTTTACCTTATTGTACATCATGTTTCCGGTAATCAGGGTTCAGGCCGATGACAAAGAATTTTACGGAACATGGAAAGAATATAAAGAGGCAAATCCGGATAAAGCAGTAACATGGGCAGATGTTGCGGAGCAGATGGGAATTGTATTAGATAAAGCGATTGAAAACTTCGCGGCAGGAGATTATGATGCGGCCTACGATAATATCAATAAAAACGGATATTATGGATGGTACGAGACGACCGGCTTTGAACGGAATGTGATGGCAAAGATATCCGGTGCCAGAGTGTCAGAGGTGGAATTACAGTTCGCCTCAACAAGAACGGTTGCCAGAAAAAAAGGTTCTCTTGAAGATTTCACTAAAAAAGTGGAGGAGCTTCGGGAGATGTTAAACGAAGATGCCGTTATACTCGACGGAGGAAAAACAGGCGGAACAAAGAGTCTGTCCGAGGGAAGAGAGTATTACGGAACATGGAAAGAATATAAGGAAGCAATAGGTGATGCCGGTGTCACATGGATTGATGTGGCGGGGCAGATGAATGTGGTGCTTGACAAAGCACTTGAAAATCTGGAGGCAGGAGATTATGATGCAGCCTATGATAATATTAATAAAAACGGATACTATGGCTGGTATGAGACGACGGGATTTGAGAGAAATGTGATGGCAAAGATATCGGGTGCCAGAGTGTCAGCAGTAGAGCTGCAGTTTGCATCGACGAGAACAGTAGCAAGAAATAAAGGAAGCTACGAGGAATTTGAGACTGAGGTTGAAAAACTCAGGACCATGCTGAATGAAGATGCGGCAAAGTTAGACGGCGTTTCACTGGAGGAGATTCTTTCAGGAGGTAAATCCTCAGGCAGTAGTGTAGTCGGTGGAGGAATGTCAAAGGTAACGACATTTCTTGGATGCTTTACCATCATCCTTCGAGAGGGATTTGAGGCGATATTAGTAGTTGGTGCTATTATAGCTTACCTTTTAAAGAGCAAGTCAGAAGAGACGGATGGGGCGTCAAAAAATCGACAGGTAAGGCCGGTTTATATCGGTGCTATACTTGGTATTGTGGCAAGTTTTATATCGGCATGGCTTCTTAATTTACTGATGCTTGCCAACAGTGCATCACAGGAGGTAATAGAGGGCGTTACGGCTTTGATTGCAGTTGTGGTACTTTACTGGGTTAGCAACTGGATGGTTTCAAAGTCAGAGTCGGAGGCGTGGAGTGCTTACATAAAAGGCAAGGTAAAGAGTTCTTCCGAAAAGGGAAGCACCTTGGCATTGGCGTTTACCGCTTTTCTTGCCGTATATAGAGAAGGAGCAGAGGTGATATTGTTCTATCAGCCGATGCTTGCAGAGGGCAACAAAGGGATGGTATGGCTTGGTTTTGGTGTAGGATGTATCTGCCTCGTGGGTGTCTATGTGGCGATACATGTATTGAGTCTTCGGTTACCACTTAAGCCGTTCTTCCTCGGAACAAGTATATTGATGTTTATCATGTCAATTTCTTTCCTGGGTTCAGGAATTAAGGAACTGATTGAGGGAGGTGTATTCCCGGCGACATCATCATCATTGGTAAGCTGGGTACCTATTAATGAAGTGACTAACATATTAGGGCTGTTCCCGTATGACCAGACCATTATACCACAGTTCATTTTACTGGTTATTACGATTGTGGTATTTATCCTGCAGCTGAGACGCAATAAGAGGCTCAGGGAGGCAGCGGAAAATTAACATTGATGTGAGGGCACAATTATGAAGTGCTTTTCATATAAATAATTTCTTTCTCATTTTATTTTGAAAAATATAAAAGGAGGTAAAAAAATGATGAAGAAAAAATTAGCAGTTGCAGCAGTCGTTGCTATGACAGCATTTGCCGTTTGCGCATGTGGAAGCAGCAGCAAAGACTCTGATAAAAAGACAACAGCAGCGGAGAAGACAGAGGTAAAGTCTACAGAAGATGCTAACACAGCACCGGGTGAGGATGCAGGTTTCACAGAGTATCCAATCTTTGAGGATGAAGAGTGTGGTTTCTTAAATGTATCAGCTGTATACTTCCAGCCGGTGCCTATGAGCGGTGGCAATGAGGATACAACAAAGTTTGATATCCATCTTGAGGCTGATATCTCAGCACTTGAGAATAAGCTTGGCTTCGGTGTTGGTGACTGGGTACCTTACTTAACAGTAGATTACAAGGTAACAAAGCAGAACGGAGATGTAGCAGCAGAAGGCGTATTCATGGAAATGAGTGCTTCTGACGGCCCTCACTACGGTGCTAACATTGCACTTCCTGATGCAGATACATATAATGTAGAATTCACAATTCACAGTCCAGAGGAGAATGGATATCTTCTTCATACAGACTCAGAAACAGGTCCTGGCGGAAGCTTTGATGACTACTTCAAGGATGGAAACCTTGTAGTTACTTATGAAGGATGGGATTACATTCCACAGGAATGGTAATTATTATTGACAAGTAATTATTGGAAACTGTTCCTTAGGAGCAGGATTAAGAAGTGATGACAATAGACGCCGTATCATATTTGAAAAAATATGGTACGGTGCAATTGTGCTTTAAAGTTAAAGATTATTATGAGCGGTAAACACTGAAATGAGGATTAATATGCTTACATATTTAATAATGACCACGGAGGCATTGATTACAACAGCCATTATGGCGGGATTAATGCTTGCCTATTCAAAAAAGAATTTTGGAAAAATAGGGAAAATTTTTATGACAGTGGGAGTGATTGGCGGTCTGCTTGCTTCCGTACAGATGTCTTATTTAAAAAATACAACAAGAAAAATAGACACCGGCTTATGGAATTTTAAGATTTTTAGAGTCGCCATCATTGCACTCGTTGTATTTTTGATATTTTCTATCAGATTTTTAAATAAATTAACAAAGAAAGTTGGAGAGGTAGTGACATGGTGCTCCCTTACGGTAATCATATTTATTGCGATATTTTATGCGCTGCCGGATGTATGGGCATATCCGTTTAAGTTTCTCACGGGAGACCAGTCGGTCATGTCTACCGATTTTTTATATAAATTGATTGGTTATCTTGCAGGTATTCTTCTTGTCATCGTGACATGCATCGCGATGTATCAGGGGGGAATCAGACTGGGAGATTTATCGCTTAGTCTGATACTAAAGGTGATATTGATCATTAATGCATTGAGACAGGCGTCGGTTTGCCTGCAGATTATGATTTTACGAAGAATGATAGAATCAAATCATGATCTATTCATGATTGCGAAAGAAACCTCCAATCGCAGCCATTATTTCAGAAATGGCATTATGATCGTGTCTGTGCTTGTTCCGATTGTATTGGTTATCATGAGTTTTGTACAGAAGGAGCCGTATTCCAATCCGGCAGAACGAAGAAAAATCAAGGCAAAGTGGAGAAATGCCAGAAGATGGTCTGTCTGTTTTGTCATAACAATTCTGCTTTCGCATTTTACGCTTACGACAGTAAAGGCGTATAACAGCAGAGAAGCTTCCCTTTCGCCGGTAGAGGATGCCGTGATTGAGGATGGCAATATATATGTTTCTTTTGATCAGGTTGCGGACGGACATCTGCATCGATTTGCTTATGTCACGGAGAAAGGTACACAGATTCGGTTTATTGTGATCAAAAAGCCGAATGCCTCCTCCTACGGAGTTGGTCTGGATGCTTGTGATATCTGTGGCGAGACCGGTTATTATGAAAAAGGCGGTCAGGTGGTATGCAAGCTGTGTGATGTTGTGATGAATATCAATACCATCGGCTTCAAGGGTGGCTGTAATCCGATCGTGATTCCGTATAGCGTTTCCAACGGAAATATAATAGTGCCGATAGAGGGACTGTTAGAGCATGAGTCAGAGTTTAAGTAGGAGGCATCGGATATGTTTTTTAGAATGATTTTCGGAGCTATGTTCAGACAATGGAAAAAAATGTTGATGATAGCATTTACAATTGCGCTTGGTGCCTCGCTGGCTACGGCAACACTGGGCGTGATGATGGATGTGGGAGATAAGGTCAATCAGGAGCTAAAGGCATATGGTGCCAATATCAATGTAGTTCCGAAGGATGCCTCTGTCATCAATGACTTATATGATCTTGAGGGAGAGCAATCCACAGGCTCATATCTCTTGGAAGAGGAGTTAGGAAAGATTAAAACCATATTCTGGGCATTTAATATTGTGGATTATACCCCTTTTATCAGTGTTGATGCAACGCTGGACGAGGCAGAGACGGTTACCGTGACGGGAAGCTGGTTCAATCACCATATGGAGCTGCCTACCGGTGAAAGTCTCGATGCAGGAATCATCAATCTTAGAAGCTGGTGGGAAATTACTGACGGTAAATGGATTGATGAGCAGGCAGATGATGAAAATGTAGTGATGGTTGGTACATCAATCGCAGAAAAATATGGAATAAAAGCCGGAGACACCATAGCGCTTAAGGGTTCGGTAAGCGAGGCGGACTTTAAGGTAGTAGGTGTGTTCGATGCCGGCGATGAGGAGGATGAGAAAGTATTTGCGCCGTTAGATGCAGTACAGAACCTTGCAGGTCTGGATGGTTCGATTGACAGTATTGAAGTGAGCGCGTTGACGACACCGGATAATGAATTGTCGGAAAAAGCGGCAAAGGATCCGAAATCCCTTACCATAAAGCAGTATGAGACATGGTATTGTACAGCCTATGTAAGCGCTATTTGTTATCAGATACAGGAGGTCATTACAGATTCCGTGGCATCTCCGGTGCGTCAGGTAGCAGATTCCGAGGGAGCCATCCTTGATAAGACACAATTGCTTATGATTCTGATTACGGTGTTAAGCCTGATTGGTTCTTCGCTGGGAATATGTAATCTGGTAACGGCAAGTGTGATGGAAAGGGCAGGAGAGATTGGACTGATGAAAGCCATAGGTGCGCAGAATCGTTCTGTTACGGCACTGGTGCTTGCGGAAATTATGGTGACAGCGATTGTAGGCGGAATTGCAGGGTTCTTTGCAGGAAACGGTTTCGCAAGAATTATAGGAAAATCCGTGTTCGGCTCCGCATTTACCATGCGGCCGATGCTGATTCCGATCGTAGCGGTGCTTGTGGTAGTAGTAACGTTGATAGGAAGTATTCCGGCGGTCAGAATGCTGTTGCGGTTAAAACCGGCGGAGGTATTGCATGGCAGATAACAAATTGTGTGCTTTTCAAGCACACAATTAAGAGAATTTGCAAATGCAAATTCTCCCTAAAGAAGTGAAATTGTGTACCAAATTGGAAGGCACACAATTAAGAGAA
>CACXFV010000069.1 GCA_902767015.1 uncultured Lachnospiraceae bacterium
ATAATACAGGAAATGGACTTAAAACAGTTTCAGATTTGCTTGGTCACAACACTATAGAGACCTAAATACAGAAGAACACAAAACCTACATTTCCGCAAGCAACATCCCTACTCATTCAGTCTTCTATACATCATGACCGTCAGTACCGCTGAAAGCATACCATACAGGATTGACCAGATTACCATGCCATGTATGCCCGCAACCTTAAGTCCTGTTCCATAACCCTGATATACCGCAAACCCCCTGCACAACGCAGACACCTTCAGGTACTTTCCAAGCTGCTCATATATAATGTTTGGCAGAAACAGGAGCGCAACAGATATCACATAATCTGAGATGGTGTTTCTGACCAGCAATGTGACCGCCATTACAATGATGCTGTAGAATACGGCGGCGACAGTTCTTACGACCACACACAGCAGCAGATATTCCCCGATATTCATGTTAAGTCCGCTTCCCTTCATGGAGGAAAGGCAGCGTATGTCCGCGTCCATATTACCCAGATCATAGTGATGCGCCTTCGTTCCCCACTCCACTGCCGGAAATAACACTCCTGACAGGATGGAAATTATCATCAGGCATTTCAGCCTCGCCCTGTACAACCTTCCCCTTCCGTTCTCTGATGTGATGACCATGTAATGTGTTCCGCAGGCGAAATCCTCCCCGAACAGATTGACAATAATAACAGTAAGTAAAAGCACAAGTGCCAGTTCAATCCCCATATTTCCCACATAATCATCCACATCAATGTCATCAAAATACATGACGTACCCGGATATTTTACTCAGTTCCTCATAATACAGGCTCTTGGAGACAAGGTATTCCAGTGTGTCGAGCTTTCTCTCTGCCTCCTTGAAGTTATGCATGAAATCGCTGTATTCCTCCGGTTCGATCTCTCCGCTGCGGTACTTTTCCTCATATTCCCCCCATTGTTCCGTGTAAGACTGGTACTTATCCCTCTCACTAATTATAAAGTCCTTCTTTTCATCCGTGTATTCTCCCGCCACCTTCGCGATATACTCCCTGAAAACATTCCTATTAACTCCCTGCGGCAGTATCACGCTGTTCTTTGATGACATAAACACATCAAAGGCGATCCCCAAAACCAGCAGTATCAGAATCTCCTTTTTCCGTAATGCCTTATATAGTTCCGACAGAAACAATTCCTTTCCCTCCTTTGCCGTTATTTTTACTTAGCTCTAACACCACCACTAGGAATGCCTGTGTGCTACCCTTCCTGCCTTTCATCATAAAAATTCATATACACATCCTCAAGTGTGGTGTCCTCTGATCTTTTATCTCCTAACATTCCGTTAATCTCTCCCTTTGATCCGCTTCCAATGATCCTGCCCTCTTTAATCAGAATAATCTGATCTGCTATGTTCTCCACATCAGACACGATATGAGTGGATAGAATAATCGTTTTCTCAGATGCCAATCCGACAAGGATATTTCTAAACTTAATCCTCTCCTTCGGATCCAGTCCCACTGTCGGCTCATCCAGTATCAGAATCTCCGGATCAGACACAAGGGTAATGGCAATTCCGAGCCTCTGCTTCATACCTCCTGAAAACGTTCCCACCCTGCTTTTGGCAGCATCAGTAAGATTTACTGCTTCAAGGGAATACTTTATTCTTTCATCCACCTCTTCTTTTTCCACGCCTCTGAGACCCGCAAAGTAGGCAAGCGTCTTCTCGGCAGTAAAATCGGCATAGTATCCGACTCTCTGGGGCAGATACGCGATTTTCTTACGGTACTGCGCCCCAAGCTTTTTTATCGGCTGGCCATCATAGAGTACTTCCCCTGCGGAGGCATCCAGTACATCCGCTATCACGTTCATCATCGTGGATTTTCCTGCACCGTTTGGTCCTAGCAGACCGTAGATTCCCTGCCGGAATATAAGATTTACTCCCGCAAGTGCCGTTTTCTTCCCATAGTTTTTCCTTAAATCTCTTAATTCAAGCATGTTACACACCTTTCTTTCTGAATCTCTTAAGATAAATAATACAGCCAGCAACGAGAAACAACAGGATATAGCAGATACTGACCACAACCGCTATCGTAAGCGTCGTTATCGGACAGCCGAGTATATTATTCGGCTCATATTCCGTCAGATAATCAATTCCCTGCCGTATCACGCCAAACGGTGTATACTTTCTGACCAGTTCACAGGTATGATAGACATTTCTCGCATCCCCGTTATTCATCCTCAGCATGCCCAATCTGTGTAGCAGCCTGTCAAAAAGCTCATATCCGCCACAACCCGCACTGACCCCCGCCACAAATGGAAGCAGACTCTTTTTGGAGAGCACCGCAAGCATTGTAAAGAACATGGAAAGAACCAGATACCCTAGCAGTCTGAGCAGCCAGATGTCCACGATGAACTGAAGGAAATTCATCTTATATGGAGAATGAATGTAATAGTTCCGAAAATCCATCTTTAAAAATTCCCCTGCCCTTGCATCGGTAAAGAGACGCATATGCATAAGCAGGGTGGTCACAAGGGACAATAAGGTGGTGAAGCCTGCAATAACCATAACCTTTCTTATGTAGGTTTTCCCCCTTCCTTCATATGACGAATAGACCATCTGAAAAGTATTATTCCTGTGCTCCGTCAGAAACTCAATGCATACCGCTAAAAGAACCAGCATGATATTGATATAATCCGAATATGCCTTGTCATACCATTGCGTTCTGAAATCGTCTGACAGTCTCTGGTCCGATACGACATAGTCCACATCATCCGCATACATCTTAAACAGCTTTTCATTGGTTCTGCGCTGGTATGTATCCGCCGTTTTCCTTAATCTGTCCGCATTTCTGACAACTTTTTTTCTGTAATCGATACCTGCCTGACAGCTGTCCGCCCTCCCTGATAATATCAGATAATATTCAAACCAATCAAAAATTCCTTGTCTCTCTCCGTCTGTAAAGCTCACAGCCTCCTCTTTTGTATAACCGGCTCTCTCATACATCTCATCCGGGAATACACTGTTCGCCCCGTTTTTTTTGGTAAGCTTATATCTGAGTGCCCACAGCTCAAACTTCCCATTCAGCTCATTTTTTACCTCTTCACTGTATTTTTCACTGTAGCTGTCATACCTGTATGTCAGATACTTTCCCCTTTCATATGACTGATAGAAAGTCAGTACCACAGACAGTATAATACCCACAAACAACAGCCTGTTTTTTAATAATTTATATAATTCATATCTCATGATAAACATCCTTTCCCGTCATCATATTGAGAGATTCAGTCTGCCTCAATAGTGGTATTGAATGATTTTTTTGCCAGAACAACCTCATCACTTCTCACTGTAATCGCAAAAACTTTATTTTTTTCTGCCAGAAACGCTGATTTTTCTATCTTATAATTAATAAATTTTCCCTGATGATTATTCCAGTCAATACAGAAATTTTTCTGATCATGCTTTAAAAATTCATCATTCACCATCAGATAGGTCATTCCCTGTGTCTCCTGATAATCCCCAAGATAATATACATCTCCGTTCTTATCCTGCAGAACATAATCTTTTAATGATCCATTATAAGACGAAATCTCATACAGTTTTTTTCCATAGGTATCTACCGTATTATCCGTGATAAAATAATTCTCTGACTTTTCAAGCGGAAGACTTTCTGTATCTCCCGCATCAGACCGAATCATCTTTTTACAGTACATCATCAGATTTTCTGACATGTCTTCCGTTTCCATCTTTTCATAATAGGGTATGCAAATGAATATCAGTGCTGTCTCCTGTGCCGTAAGACCATAAGGATAAAATTCGACTGAAACTCTCTGTTCGGCTCCATTCTGTACGGTGATATAATTGATTTCATCCTCATTCCCATCCTCTACGGAAAAAGGAATCGGTTTTCCATCCAGCATCAGGCAGCACAACATTTTCAACGACACACTGTCCTTGCTTTCATCCTCCCATATCACACTTGCCCCTATATGAATCCTATCACCGGAATATACTATTTTTTCAATGGGAACCGCATCAGCTTCACAGCCATCAAGCATATTTGCCCGCCATTTAACCCTGTATTTTTCCTGCATTCCTGCTATTGTATTATTGTCATTATCGCTGTTACTCGTTTCTTCTGCATTTCCAATCCCCCTGACAATATTGTTGTTTTTGTCCATCTGACAGCCTGATACCAGAATTATTATTAACAATCCCACTAACACAACTTTTCTCATATTTTGATACCTCTTCCTGTCGCTAACATAATTCATTTGTATCTGATTTCCTTTGATACTACCATTAATACATCTTTTAAAAGTTTACTATCCAGCTTTATGCACCCTATTTCAAAACCTTCGTCTCCGTGTAACCTGTGCCGTCAAGATTCATGATTGCCATGACAAACTCACCTTTCTCATCAGACTCCTGATTGCTATAGATATAGTATAATTTTCCATTCGCAATATGAGCCCGGTCTATATACATATGCTTCGCTTCTTTCGTCTCAAAAACCAGATTGCCATCATAATCCCATATCTGGACTTTTACTGTACTATTGTCATTATTAAAAACCTCATTATAGATGTATCCGTCGTATACCATAAACTCCCACCAATTCAGTTGCTCATTAATCTCGTTACATTCTTGTGTCTTCAAAGAATACTTATAAAATGTATGCGTTGTAGATAAGAAGATATACTCCCCATCATCATCAGGCATCATAATCTTCGTCATGCCCAAACCCAAGTCCACCTCCCGACTGGTACCAGTATCAAGTTCCACCTCCATTAAACTTCCAACAAAATTCACATAATAGAATCTTCCATCATACAGCTTTCCCCATAGCTTATATTGACCTGGATCAGTATAGGTATATAGGACATTGAAATCCTTATCTAAAAGCTTTGCATAGGCCAATGAGCTTCCCACTATCAGGAGATGTTCTTCATCGATGACATATAGCTTTTGTATGTCAGGCGAATCCGTCTCTTCCTTAACCATATCCGGTATCGTATTGTGGTAAACCATTTTTTCCGTCTCTGCTGACAGAACTATATTATCCCTATACTTATACAATTTCCCATTAAAGCAAAAATAAATAGCATCTGCTATCGCATGGCAACTTTCATCCGTATGTGTACAGGAAGCAAGATTACAATCTAAATATGCGTTGTTGTCTTGATCGATTTTCACATAATGTTCTTTTATAGTATTCATACTTACAGAATATAAGTAATAAGTATATTCATCATCATATAGCGTTCCATCCTTATAAATACATTTTGCATTATGTAATTGTCCCTTTCCTCGAAAGATATTGCCTTTTTTTTCTCTGTTATCAGTATTTTTCACGCATGAACACAGAATAATAGAACAGAAAAATATAATCATGATTGAAACAACTTTTTTTGACTTCATAAAAACCTCCCTCTTCCTATCAGGATACGAAAACATAGAATTTTTCTTATGCTTTTCGTATCCTTTGTTATACTAATAATTGACTTCTACAGTACATGATTTAGAATATCAAATGCTTGCTATTGAGTTGGATCACTGCTAAGATATATCTCATCACCACCATAACCATACTGATTGCTGCTCACACTCACTGTTGAATATCCCAGACCATTTCCTGTCACACCTGCAGGATGTTGTGCTGATACCTGCAAACAAAATGCATTTTGTGCCGAATTATATTCCCATATATTATCGTGATTATAACAAAACACCTCAACATCAAGATAAATACCTTCATAAAATATGCAATCTTCCTGACGAGTAGTTGAAGTAAGTTTATACCTTTTATATGTATTTGGTATTTTTTCAGACTTCAATTCCAAATACCATTGTCTATTATTTCCTGTAGAAAAATTCTTTGTTGCCATTATCGGACTTGCATATACGCTCATAAAAAACACACTAACGGTTAACATTGTTGCGGTCAGCAATAAACTGCATAATTTTTTAATTTTCTTCATCGTTATACCACTCCTTTCCAAATAATTATAATTCTATTGTTTTCATTACCCTTGCACTTATAAAACAAAAACTACCTGTTGTGACCGATTTTACTATATTCTTTCCTAACTTTTATCGTAACAATCTTCACTCAAAACACTATCCTTGAACTTATCTCTGATTTAATTCTCATGGACAAATGTATTATCAGTTCAACATTCTTATCCTTTCTAACCAAACACACCTCCTCTTCATACAAATTTCCTAAAAATTTCTACTATCATCTTATCTATAAGTAACAAAAGTAATGACATAATTATTATTCAAATCAAACTACCATATACCTTAATACAGCTAATCTGATATTGCTCTAAGGCTTCGTTTTATTGCTAACTTATCAAATAAAAAAGATTTCTCACTGCATCCACTCTCATTTTTCTTCCGATATGTTATATTATGTCCCATAATGCGTTAAACCTTCGGTCTACCGCTAACATATCGTGTAAAAATGAACACCCACTTCGCTCTTGCTCATTTTCCTTCCAATATGTTATATTATATCACAAAAAAAAGCCCAAAAATGGACTTGTAAAAAATAACACCCTCAAATGTAAAAAATAACCTATTAATTTTTTATACCCCCACTCTGTTAGTTCCTTACTACCGCAGTTACACTTTACTCCTACCATTAGTCGCTAATACTGCTACAAACATCATGAAAATAATCACTCATTCTATGTTATGAATCTTATGTTCAATATACTTAATACTATATTTTTTTACTGCTTCTCTGTATGGTCTGCTAATATTTAAAAAAAGCCCATTATCCATCTTTACTTCATTACCCTTAAAAGCTTTCACATGGTCATAATTTACAATATAGGATTTATGAATCCTGATAAAACCCGGTTTAATTTCGTTCAACCGTTGTAATATCCCATCCATCTTTTCATAAGTTAAAATTTCATCATTTTTGGTATATATGTGTAATACACGCCCCTTACTTTGAATATAAAGAATTGTATCCACATCTATCTCTAATCCCCTTCTTCCCACCATCAAATTAATCTTTTGTAACAATCTTTCTTTTTCATATATTCTCTCTAATGTCCGAAGCACTCTTTGCTCATCTAAAGGCTTGACCAAATAATCCACAGGACTGGTCTCAAACACATCAAATACATATTCTTTGTGTGATGATACATAAATGATATAGCTACACTTGTGTCGTTTTAGAAGTTCTTTGGCAACATCTATACCGCTTTCCTCTCCAATCTCAATATCTATAAAAGCCGCATCCACACACACTTGTTCTTGTTCAGATAACTCTAACATCTCCTGTCCTTCTAAAAAATACTCTATCCTACAGGCAACCTTCCTGTCTGAAAAAAATCGTTCAATCAATTGACCTATGTTCCTCTGATGACCCGGATTATCATCACATACATATATAAGCATTGTCTCTTCCCCCATTCTCTACAATATATCATATTCATAATAGCATATAATCATTTGTATTATACATGATTATATAAAAATCTCAACACTTCTTTGATTCACGTTTACCAAAAGCAATCACACTGGTACATGCCACCAAAATCACTGCACTCTCAACCGCCTTTTCCACATCAGCAAATCCGCCTATTGCCATCAGTATCAGAAAGATGTCCGTCACAAGCAACGTCCTTTTTTCCTGATTGTAAAAATACACCTTTTCCTCCTGCTCTACCCGCTTATTTTCACAATCTATCGGTTTCATCATCAGTAACAGAATTTCTGAGATCATAACTGCATACCGGTAATACCAAATCGCTATATTTCCATACTGTATGATCACTACACTTCCCAAAACACTTCCCACCGAAAGTAAAAAACAAGCAACATCGCTTTTACAATGTAGCCCCCCTGCGTTTCTTCGCAGGCACGCAAAGGTAACTAACAGACATACTCCTTCATATATTCTTCCCATTGCCATAAAAGCAACTGCCATAATACTGTAAAAAAGTAATTTTTTTAAAACAATAATAACCCCATATTCGTATAACTCTCTGTCTTCCTCTGGTATCTCCATTTTATCCACCATGATTTTACTTAAATAATTCAATGTTCTTCTCCTTTTTCCAACTCATTTCCTTCTGTATTTTTCAAAATACACCTGATTGTAATCATCTTTACATAACTATCATTCCGAAGCACTTTTTATTGAGGAAACCGAATAGAAATCTGCCTATGCGATTTCTGTGATGTCACCTTATTCTCTTTTTTGATAAAAGAGATTCGCACTGATTACCAGTGCGAATCTCGTCTGAGGCTCTCTTATTTCACATTTCTAAATTTTTTGATGCCTTGAGGCTCTTTTGCCTGTCCATAAATTATCAAGCACATTGAATTTGCTTCCTTCTTAAGCGTCTTTTCTGTAATCTTTTTCATCATTTCTGCTGTCACTTTCATGATTGTGATGCTCCTTTCTTTTTGTTAACATCACTATATCAGAAAAATGTTTCTTAATTGCTCCATGTCATAAACTTGTACGTTATATGTCATATTTATAGATGAAGAAGAATAATAACAATAAATTGTTTGTCGTCTTCCTTAATCTCCATATATCCATCATATTTTTTGACCACACTATTAATCGCTTTCATTCCAATTCCATGCAATGATTCATTCTTCTTTGTCGTTACATACTCGGCCTGCTGATTCTTTTTTCTTTTTCCCTCATAGGTATTTTTGACTTCCATGTACAAATTTGATTTTTCATATGCCATCATCAAACTTCCCGATTTAACCTTAAGATGAGGATTATCAAAGGCATCCCTTACATTGTCAAGCAGATTTCCCAAAATCAAGACAATATCGTCATCCTCTATAGCAAGCTGTTCCGGTACCAGTATCTTGCACTCAAAGTTGGCTTGCAATTCCATAATCAATGATACCTTATAGTTTACAATGGCATCAATGTAGATATTTCCGGACTGCGATATTAACCTTGACTCCTCTAATTCCCCAATTCTCTCATGATAAAGCTCTGCCAGTTTTTCATATTCTCCATTTTTCAGTAAAATACTTTCCGAAATATACTCATTTTTCATGTTATGACGAAGACTTCTTATAGTCTCCCATGACATCTTTGTCTGCTCATACTGTTGAATATAATATATCTTTTGTTCTTCCAGTAATCGGTTTTTATTGTTCAAGTATAGCATCTTCTGAACATCGTCATATTGAATAACTGTCAAATAGTTAATTATTAAAATAATACTGTAAAACATAAAATCCACTTGGGAAGCCTCTTGGCCATTCCTTATCATTATTTGTCCAAACAAGCTAATCAATATAATACTTAAGACCGGAACACACAATATGCTGATAAAAGTTTTGTTCTCGATATTGAATATATTTTTTCTCCTATTGAGATGCATGGATATTCTAACAAGAAGGAAAAATGTTATCTTAGCTATAAAAAATCCTGTCATAAAAAACATCTTATCATCGCTGTCACTATTGATATGAGTAACAATAATATATGCGACAATTTCTGCAACGATTTGAAACATAGTCACAAAAGCAACAGCAATTATCTTCTTTTTTACCGTCTCCCCATACAGAACCAGACTGCATAGAAATACAAGCACTAATCCTATGTTCAACCACCATATGGACTTCACATACCGTAGTATCCATTCATCTAAAACAAACACTCCTATCCATACCATTGCCACAATCCACTTGTTTACTTTTCTTCCCAGCATCCTCTCAAAATACTGTATTTTTGCCAACAATTCAAACAAATTTCCTACCAGATAAATCTCATTTGTCATAATTCTCCACCCTCTCTTTCATCCACTGCATAAAGCATTCCCGTACCTTATCCCTATATTTTTCACTGATGGTAATCGTTTCCCCATTGACCAGTTCCATATACTTAAATGTCCATTTAGAAACATAGTTGAGATTGACACATACCGAGCGGTTCACTCTGATAAATTTCCTATGCTTTGTTCTAAGCTCCTCCTCCACTTTTCCTAATTTTCCATAGAATCTGCGCACTGTTTTGTCAACACAATAAAGCAGAATCGTTCTTCCGCAACTTTGAACATACATAATATTGTCTATCAGAATTCTATAATATTCCTTTGCATAATAATAATTGAAAGTTTCATAGCGATATTTCAGACTGCTTAAGGCATTTTGTAAAGAACGTTCCAGTTTTTCCTCTTCAAATGGTTTGTTCAGAAACCAGAAAGGCTGCACCTCAAATGCGGCCTTGTAATAGGTACTATATTGAGAAATAAAGATTAGTGTATACACATAATGTTCATGATTTAATTTGGCCGCGAACTTTATTCCATTAATTTTCCCGA
>CACXFV010000070.1 GCA_902767015.1 uncultured Lachnospiraceae bacterium
AAAATATTCTTGTAGTTTATTAGTCATTCTTCTCCTGTTCTTCAATATGTATTGCTGATATTAATATTAACATTTTCATTATGGTACTTCAATTATTTTTATTGATAAATTATCTATTGTATAACCGGTTAACAAATATTCACAAAAAACATATACGCTGTACTTATAGGTTCTATGTGAACTTTTTGGAATTTTACAATATAATCATTTTTTCGACCTATTAACGGTTGAGCAATATAGTGCCATTTCGCTTTGCATTCAGATTTCGAGGTGTGCTCATTTCACCATGCATGATTGCTTATGCTGCTGCGACATTCATGGATAATATCCATTCCTTCATGGTCGTTATGTCGCATCTGTTTTTGTATCATTTACGTTCAACTCCACTATTTATTTTGAAGTACTTTATGACCGTGATACATCATGAATTGATTAATCCACGATTGTTTATCATCCCCTAATCTTCTTCATGAATTTTCCAATGTCCATTAACACTGATTCCCACATAACAAATCAAGTGCTTCATTCAACACTCTCTACAATGTACGAACACTTATATCCAGTATTTCTGCCATGTCTTTCCTTGTAATTTTAGAATTTTCGGCTTTCATCGCCAATATTCTCTGCTGAATGCCACCTTGAGTGCCATTCTGAGTGCTATTACCTCCTCCCCGCAACTCCGGAACACTTTCTATTAGTATAATAATTTCAAATGTATTTTCCTCCACAAATTTTGGTGTGCCCCCCCCCGGAATACAATTTGGTGTATTTATTCGTATTCCTCATGCCTGAACCTAATTCATCCGCTACATGTGCACTTCAGCACCTAAAAGAACTTAAAATACATATGTCCGTCGGACAGATAAGATATCATAACTCTGGCGGACATAAATTTCGTCTATGTTCGGACAATATAATTCGGTTGGTTTTGGACAAATCAAGCTGTTATAACAATGTGTGGGACGGCATGTTATTCATACTACCTATTAGTCTATCATCTTTAATAAAAAACTGACTTATGATTCAATGTCATAAGTCAGTCTTCTATACCTTTCAGTATATCAATAATTTCTCTTTTGGATTGAATAACTACTACAAATCTGTCTTCAACTTAGCAACAGTAAAAATATAAAAATCTGTAAGTACGGCAGTAGCATCTGTTGTCGGTGGTGCTTTAATATCTAACTCATTACTGTCCACACCATCATCATATGGCAGATATGTAGCAACAACCTTGTAATTCGTCCACAGCGTCTTATCTTCAGACAATAACGGTATATCAGCCTCTAACTGTAAATCCCACTGTGTTACATACTTTATATTATCCGTTCCTGTAAGTATTTCACCTGATGTAAACTTTTTATACTCAACGCATACATCATTATCATCAATCGTAATATGCTGTAGTTCCTGATTAGTGATATTGCCATCAACTATAATCTTATCATATAATTTAAATGGACTTGCATCCCAGCTGATGGTCTCATAGACACCACTCATATTCTTTTTCTGCAGTCTATAGGTAACCATATATGCCGACTCAGCTGCCTTATCCCTATCGACCTTTGCTTTATCTGCATTCTTAGAATTGATAACATTAGTAAAATCAAATCTATTCTTAAAATTAATTACCTCTTTTTGACTTGCATTCTGATATACATTAATACCAAGTTCCATTAAATCATCCACCGATACAGCCGTACCCATATCCTTATCTGATTGTCCCCATGCCTCTTTCTCATACTCCGTATACCTGTCATAGTCCGTATTTTCAGCTATCTCTTCTTCTATCGGATAATTCGGATCACTTGAACGATATAGCTTCAAACGTACCTTGTATTTATTACCGGAATAATCGTCAATATCAGCAACATCAAAATTAAAGGAGATGTGTACGCGATTGGACAACTCTGAAATCTCCAATTCACTAATGCTATAATTCTTCTCCGTTTGATTGACATAATAGAACCAACCATTTTCATCTTTCGTAATCCACCTGCTGATATATGAATTCGTCAAATCATCATGAAAAGTCGCAAAATACCATGTTTCATTTCCGTCCAAATCTCTGTCTAAGGTATTATATGCAAACCGGGCTGATGAATTTTTATAACAGTCAGAATCCTTATACAAGTACACGGTAGAACCATTTACCGTACCCGGCTGTCCGTTGTTAAAGACAATGTTGGTTCCCTCCGGCCAAGGCACTTCTTTATTGCTTTCATCAAGAAGCGATACCGCTACATCAATGTACTTACCATTATTAGTACTATCAATCGTATTCTCTTTATTTGTCCAATAAGGAGATGTGGAATCCAGTAACGATATATCTACCGCTGCATCCACCTCAATACTTCTATCCTGACTGATATACAATGCATCTATCTCTGTTTCGCCACTCTTACCCATTATCTCCGTAACTTCTCTGGTTCCCACTATCATATCAGTTGCCGTCTTGGTTACTCCACTAAAGGAAATCTGTGTACCAGGAATAAATGTCATTGGAATCACAGGATCCGGATAGAGCTTGAAATATTCATTCATAGAGGTATTCGCCTGATTCTTCGTCTGTGCATCCACGGATAATCTAAAGGTGATATTAATACTACCTTCCGGTGGCTCCACAAAAATGTAGAACCGTTCAATGGCACAGCTTCCGTTTAATACATTTCCATCAAGCATTTTGTGAGCATTCTCCACTAATGTAATATCACCGTTACCAATACATTTCTCTGCATAGTTGTTTCCATCTACATCAATAAAATCTGTAAATTTGATATTATTGACCCTATTGACGGCATCACTCTCCGCTTCAACCAGATAATAATATGGTCTTCCTGTCTGGGCATCCACCATGGTCAGCTTCGTTCCTTTCGGTAATCCCTGTAAGCCCTCAAATTTCAACGTTTTATCTGTTCTTGTTTCCATAAAGGAAGATTTTAAACGAATCGCATCATAAGCAAATTCCGCATATATTGTGTAAATACTTCCATGAGCAATTACAATTGTTCCTGATTTTCCATTATTCTTGGCATCATTGTAAGAGTAATCCTCATCTCCCACTACCCTGACATTAGAGCGCATGGTTACCTTTTCCTTTACATATATCGGAATATAGATTGTTTCCGTATTGACCGTTCCAGATGTCGTTTTGCATTTATAGGTATATTTCACCAATGTTATGGTATAGTAAGTTCCCTCACCCACCACAGCGATAAACTCATCATACGGACAACTCCGATTATTGTCTTTCTCCATAACCAGCTGGTAGTGATTCCTGCTGTTAACACTGGTAGTTGACTTATTGTCTCCTGTTCCATATTCATTGTTATTCTTTTTTATCAATCCATCCGGCGTAATCACCGCATTCACACAAGAGACATACAGGAAAGAATCCGCACTATTTCCATCATACATATTCGACAACGTCGTATCATTTCCCGTTCCCGAGCCACCTGTTAATATAAAGTCTGCAAAATCACCCAGATGCTGTGCACTCTGACCATCCAATACCAAGGCTGAAACACCATTCAGATTACTGGTAGAACTGGTCATGATATAGGTACCATCTGCTCTCTTATAAGTAGAATTGTAATAATTAGCATCGCTGTTATCATCCGTTATGCTGAACAGATTATAGTTGGTGCCCCCATATGTCATATACATATTCAGCCTGTCAGACTTGATAAAGTCATAAGTTGCCTGCTTTATCTCCTCTGTCGTAGTGGCTGTGGCTCCTTCGTTCACTACACTCTTGTACCGTGCTATGATAGAATCAATATCATAAAACTGGTATTCATCCTCTCCATCGGATGTAATGCTGGTATCAAGCTTTGTCATTCCCTCCGGACTGCCATCCTTGATATAGAAAATATGAATATAATCCCTATATCCATATGGATAAGCTCTACCATAATCGCTTCTTGCAGCTACATTAGAATAAGATTTGTTAGCCACATCAATGACCGGTATGGAGCCAATACTGTCACTGTAGCTGACTGTCGGTTTTAAAATACTAATCTGTCTTGTGGAATCAGCAAATCCTATAAAATTTCCCACTCCCATAGAGTATTGCTTTATGTTATTCTCCGTAATCGGTGCTGTCAAATCCTGCCAATTGACCGCCTCCACCTGATTGGTGGTGGTATTTTGATAAAACAGCTTAACCTCCTTAGAGGATAACGATAATGTCTTAAACGCCTCATATTTACTGTCTGAACTGTTACCGCTCAAGTCAAAAAAACCAATACTGTTATCCTGTAAAACTACATTCGGCATATGACTGCGATTTCCACTGCCTTCCATCCAGCCATAGACACCTCCCAGTACCGGTGTTCTGTAACTGCAGGTTGTCTGGGCATTCTGTCCCCTGCCGGAGGAGAGAATCAGGTTATGCTTGACAGTAATATAATCATAAATAATGGTACCTGCATTACCACGCTTATAACCTACAATTCCGCCGCTGGCACATCTTTCCTGCTTTTGTGCCCTGTCATAAGAATAGATACGGCAATTGGCCACCCATATCTCTGCCGGCACGCTTCTGGCAGAGGTGGTATTATCATAGCCTGTAATTCCCCCTGCTATTCTTCCTGCAATATTGGTGTAATCTGTACTATTTGCGAGATTTCCTGAAGTAATATCCTCTGTCCATGTATAAGTGCCGCTCAAATCATCATAAAGGGCATCCGCTCCTACACCGATATATCCTTTTAAATAAAGTCCTGTTCTCTCTGAGTGGTTAGAATATGTCAGAGAACCCACTATGCCACCGGCTGCCTTGGCGCCTCTGATGTCACATCCCTTGCCCACATAAATATCCTGCAAAACAATGGTGCGATGCCTGCTGCCATCGTAAGGTGTTTCATCATCGGAACGACCGATAATGCCTCCTGCTGATATTTTGGTAGCGCCATCAGTAGAATTATCCAGCGTCATAATGGAAGAATTCTTCACCTGTATACTCTCCAGCTTTGTCTGGGTGTCCGAGGTTTCGCTAAAGGAACCTGCACCTCTGTACGCATTCAGATAACCGATAATGCCTCCCACATCTAAATAATTAGAGCTGATGGTACAGGTATCCACCTGACCATTGGTAATCATATTATATTCTGTTCTCATTCTGCCAAAGAAGCCGCCTGCTCCTCCGGTATTGGATATTATGCTACTGTCCTTCACCAATATATTAGTAGCATTAATCTTGGATTTTTCCTTAAAAGCTTCACCCTGTACAGGAGGCAGATAACCAATCACACCACCGGTGTTCATATTATTGTGCTGATTACCAATGGTTGCGTTTTTCACCTTGATGTCTGTCATATCAAGATTCATCAACCTTGCGGTTCCTATCACACCACCTATACCATTAATATTCACATGTACCTCACCTGTATAGTAGGCAAGTGTTTCTGTGGATGTCGATGGACTGACAGTCAACTGGTCGACATTAAAACCATCAATCACCATAGCTGCATAGTCATTGTTTCCTCTGCTTCCGTTGTCGTCCATGTTAATTGACTGTACTTTTCCGAACAATCCACCCATAGATGAATTAAACTCTCTGTTGGTAACCACATATGTGGTAATATCGCTAGACAAATTCACCTTTTTGATATTTTCAAGATTTCTGTTGCCGTCCGAATTTTCTACTGTCACTCTTCCCATGCAGGAACGATAGTGATTACTATCATATCGTCTGAAACCGACATAACCGGCAAAACCACCGGTACACCCTTCCGCTTTGGTAGCAATATTACAATTTTGTACGCTACAATCCAAAAAGTCCACTGTTCCAAAATAATAGATGAGATTCAGGTCATGATATCGGTGATAATGCCCTACGCCACCGGCAATTCCGCCTATTGCCTGACCAGTGCCAGCCGTAGTACTGGTACTCTCCACCGTAACCTCATACGTGTCTGAACCGTTCACACCACAGTTTTTGAAATGAATAACATTGGATGCCAGATGATAATTATCGTTTGTATTATCCCAGGCAACCCATTTTGTGGCATTAACAGAGCCTACAATACCACCGACATATTTATCACCTGCAATACGAGATTCTCCCTCTACTGCCTTTAGTTTCACCTCTGTGAAATCCCAGATACCTTCCACCTGACCTGCTACAGCTCCGGTAAAGGTTCCTTTCGTTGTATTGCTATCACTCTCATCATGATCATAATTGATAAAGCTACTATCCACAATATTAAGATTCTCAATGATCAGCGGCGAAGCATTCGCATCTGCATAACCGGATAACTGTACAGTACTGGTGCTTCCACTGGTATTCAATGTTCCCTGCACTCTTGCATCGTAGGTAAGTTTGTTAAACATACCGGTAGAAAAATCTTTCCTGTCATCCAACGCATTTCTGTCCATATAGATTTTAACATCTTTTCCGTTACCGTTAAAATTCGCTCTGAAATCCGATACCTGCACACGATACAGCTCTCCAAAACCTCTAAAGCTGATACCATAATCTGATACATCAAAGGTCTCTGTGGCTGTGGAGGCTAACTGATAAGTCGTAGTATAGCCATAGACATTGTTGTCTATCTTGTTAAACTTTGAAGAATAATACTTTGAAGTCTCTGCCTCTGCAATATTCCCCACCATGGTTTTGGTACAATACGCCGCGTAATTTTCTTCATAACTATGTGCGACTCCATCCGCTATAAAATCGGCATACTTATATAACAGATAAGGATATAAATAGATGTTACTCATATCCGAAGCATTGCCGTCATCGCACAGCTGAGCCATATTTCTATCCGTACAGATGGTTCCTACTCCGGAATAATCCATCTTTCTGCACTTTGCCGTATAATCAAAGGTGTAAACCGTATGCTGGGTGTAGCTTGTCGTACTGCCCGTCCCTTCTGCCTGACTGTAATGCACAGACAACTCATCACTGTTTAATGCCAGTGCCATTACCTCTAACTCTTCACCGTTTTGTATGTCAATCACCAGACTACCCGCAGCAATTCCCTTTTCGTCATCATCTGCATCCGTAGTAGTAATCTCAATTTTGCCATCATCTGCTACAGCCTGGTCAATGGCATATCCATTAATAATATTAAACCGATTAACAAGTGCCAGCGCATTTTGGGCATTATCACTGACCACTAGGTCTGTCTTATCCAATACCTTCTTGTCGGCATCTTCAAAGGCACTCTCTACATCGTTATGTTCATATAACACATAACCATCTAACACTTCACCTACCAGTAATCCCACATAATCTGAGGTAGTATCCGCTGTTTCTCCGCTTGTATCATTGGTTTTGTAGTAGTGAATATTGGTGGTATTAATCTTTTGATGGCGAAATTCACAGGTCGCTACTGCATTATCACCATGCATATTTCGAAGTATCAAAGCTCCCTTATCGATTAATCCAACATAACCGCCCATATGAACCGTATTGTTGGTTACATCACTGCTGTTATAAGCACTAAACTTTACTCCCACGGAAACATTATCAATAATATTGTCACCACCGATGATTTTAGCAGCAACGCCACCAGCCATACCAGTCACTTTGATAAATGCCTCTGCATCATCCGGCGTCACAATGTTCAAATCCTTCACAACGGCGCCCTGCATATATTGAATTAAACCATAATTTTCCTGAGATGAGTTGCCATACCCCTGTCTAGGAAGTGTGACAGTCGGATTCACACCGGCCACCTGTCTTCCCACAATGACACCGGCAAATGGTTTCTCCAATGTTCCCAGTCCATTAAATTCACTGGCCATCAGATTGTCATTCCAATCAGACATATCGTCAAAATCAATACTGGCAGTAATACAGTAGTAAGCTGTTCGAAGTTCATCTCTGGTCGGAAACTCTGCTTCTCCATAGGTTTTAGTCTCATGGGCTACCGGTTCTGCCAATGTCAAGCTACATTCATGGGCATCACCATTACCACCTACTTTGTTAACCTGCCATTCTGCCAACATAGATGCATACTTTTCCGTCTTATAAGTCAGATAACTGTACAGGGCAATAAACTGCCTGTTATTACTGATAAGGTAAGGATCCTCATAGGTTCCGCAGCCTGCGTTAAGATTTCCTGTTAACGGATTTATGAACAGGTTTTTCCCCTGATATATATAAGGTAAATAATAATTTTTTCTGGCATTGGTAATCGCCACCTGTAACGGATTCAACTTTCCCGGAATAGCTGCCACTGCTGCTCTGGTCATATCATTATATTCCACCGTGGTTTCTGTAGTCTTTCCGCCGATTTCTTTTCCATATGTAACAATATCATTCAGTTCATATACCCCGGCCGATATCTCCTTTGCTGTATCTCCGTAATCAAAGGTATATAAAACATAACAGCGATTATCCTCTATTACACTGGTATAATTATACTCATAGATAAAAGAAGCCCTTTGAAAGACATTATCTGCCACACTGACATTGTCAGTACTTTTTGCTGCTGAAGACACCTTCATATTCTTAAATATGACACGCACATCGGTAGCACTGCTATTTCCCACTGTCCGAATAAGCGCTGACGCCACCGGTTGCGCTCTCGGGACAGTGTAAGATGTCTGGATATCATCTATGGTTACATAGGATGCACCACTGTCACTGTCGCCAATACGGGCAATCAAAAGACCGGCATCATTTGCATAATTATTGATCAAAGCCTCCTGAAGCAAAATTCCCTGAACAGTCACTGTACCTGTCATATTACCACCGCACAGGATAGCCGAATTATTGTTATTGTAAGCAGCATTGCCTGTCAGCTTCAAATTTTTAATGGTACAATTTGCCACGCCATAAAATACACTGGCATGCATCATATAATGCTGAGTGATTGGACTATGATACTGGTTCTCTCTATCATATTTATTGATACCGCTTCCCCCGCTGTAAAGTCCGTCCTCCAATGTTGAGATTTCTTTTCCATACAGGGTAATCTGTGCCTTTTCTCCTCCTCCCTTATCTCCATTTACCGTTCTGTTGTCCCATACATAAATCGGATAATAGCTGAAGCCATTCAAATCAATATCCTGTGAAATATGAAATACATTGATATTGGCGTAATCCGTCTTATTGGTTGCCGCTGTGAAATCAAAATACGGCGTAAAGAAACGCTTGGTATAGCTATTGTCAGACAACGAATAAAACGCAGCATTCCACGTCATCATCTTTTCCGGCGAATCAATGGTTGCCTCCCTGCCGGAAATAACCACCTTCCAGTCTTCCTCATCCCCCGTAAACAAATTATAGTAATAGCGGGTATGCGTATTCTTTAATGTGACCACCTGATTAATATAGCTGCAATAATTCTCTCCTTCCCCGTAATCCTCCGGCTTAAAGGACTTAAAATCACTGTTAATAATGTTAAGGATACCGCCCCGGCAATCACCTCCATTCGTTCCGTCATTGAGCATATTCCAGCCCACAATTTCATCAAAGTAATCGTATCCTGTAGGAACCGGCACTGTGGTTGCAATATGATAGGAATCCTGCTTCAGGGTAATGAAAGCATACTTGGCATTGCCAAACAAAAATCCTCCGTATCGCTTTGTGTTGCCATTTGTCTCTAACTGTGTAATGGTAATATCGGAAATCGTGACATTCTCTACATCACACTTACCGGATATACAGCTTACCAATCCTCCCACAGCTCCCTTTATTTTCAGCTGTGCACCGTCTTGTATCGTAATATTATTAAAGGTTGCCTCCACATTCAGCCATGCATATCCTAAAAAGCCTCCACATAATACAATCAATGTGGAACCGGACTGTGACAAATCAATGACCGAACCGGACACCGTACATCGCTCCACATCCACTGTTGCATAAGTAGCGTCCCGCATTGTTCCCGGCAAATTATCCGCTCCATTTGTACTACCCACATTATTATAAGCATCTCCTATAAATCCAATCATGGCACTGCACCTTGCCTGGTGCCAATTGCCGTTACAGCTATTGGTAAAATATGTATCCGCCATAAACTGCGTTGCTATCGTAGAATCAGTCACTGTTATCGCCGCCGTCCTTGCGGTTATAATTCTTCCGACTAACCCTCCTGAGAAAGAAATTGCCTGCATACCATTCATCTGTGGTGCTATATGGCAATTTGTTACCTCCAGACTGCCATTGGCAAGATTAATTAATCCCACATATCCACCATAGCTATACATTCTGGTATTATCCCATGCACTTACATTGGCATACCATGCTCTCATGACAGTGGTTATATCCACCTTATTAAACCGGAATCCCCCCCCTGCCTGCGCCTTGGCCTCTGCCGCAATGGTTCCCATGGCACCTCTGCCGGTATTGTAATCCCCTTTGGCATAAGACACATAACCATCCAATGAAAGATTATCAAAGGAAGCTCCTGATAACAGATACGGAAATAATCCGCCATAATACTGTTTTGAAATAAAATTCATGGTAATCGTATATTTTTCATCTACTCCTTTTAAGGCTCCCTTCATTATTCCTGAAAATCCATACTTACCATATCTGTCTGTATCATTACTAAGAAAGCCGTGCACACCTATTTCTTCCAGCGATAAATCCGTACTGATCAGATAATTGGCAGCCATCAGATTCTCCACGGTAATATTACCATCCTCCGCAAAGCATTTTGCGCCAAATCTCGGAATCAACGTTCTGCTGGATGAAAGAAAATAATCATAGGTATTTCCTGCTATCGCCAAACGCAAAGCATCTCCCAGTGAATCAATCTGATAGAAGGTATCACCCTCCACCTCTGTGGTGGTAACCGTTCCTGTCACTTCCAACCCATAATCATTCTCAAAATTAATTACCTTAACGCCATTATCCTCTACATTGCGATAGACAGCGCCACAGTTGCCGATATCATCGATACAGTAATTGGCATAGGCAATGTTCTTGGAATTAATATCTGTCGTGTTATCTGTGCCATAATAAACAATCCCTTCTTCTGTCACAATCGGTCTTGTCACCACAGCATCCGGCTCCCAATAAATCAGGCTCTCCTGTGCATAGCCCGCCACAAAGCCTCTCGTATTTTGATTTCCTGCGGCACTAATATTGTCAATGGTACCCGGTAAATCAGCATATCCGGTATAATCTGATGTCTTTGTGGTAGTATTTTTAGGGTTTTTACTTAATCCGGCAAGATTAATCTCTCCTTCCAAAGCCACCACTGTTCCTGCTCCACATCTGCCGATTAATCCACCAAAATAAACCTCTCCGTCCCATGTATGAATACTCTTTATTTCCACATTTTTTATTCTAATCTTTGTTGTGCCTGGTTGATCTACATTCTTATAATATCCAGCCTCACCAATCAGTCCTCCTACAGCCCATCCTGATATTCCCGTATCCTGCGTAACATCATTTGTGGTTGTAACCTTTTCAGAAGCTATCACAATATCATGGATACTAATATTTTTTCCGATTATTCCTCCCGCAATATTTCCTGCAATCTTAGTAGCATTCCTATCACTACCCGAGACATTGCCATCACCTATATTATTTCTGACCTGTACAATTCTGTATTTGTCATGCGAAAACTCTATATCGTATATTTCTACATTATTGCCATAAATATTTCCTATCACTCCCCCATTATACCGAAGCTTTCGACGGGCATCTGTATCATTGTTAGCTGTTCCGATTTCCGGAATTGTCCGGGTAATATCAGTATTTTCACGAGAGACAGTCTCACTTGTGACACTAGCTATTTTAAGATACGAAAGTGTATCCGTCAGATTAGTCACATACTTTCCAACAACACCACCTGCCCCATGGGCATCATCCGTTATATTATCTTTTTCCTGATATATATAGGCAGAACAAAGCACAAAATGATCAATAGACACCTGCACTGGTTTATCTAAATCGTTACACTCAACCACGCCGATAAGTCCCCCTGCATAATGGGTTCCTCTGATACTATCATACTTCTTTATATAGGAAACCTCGACCTTTGAATTTTGTACATATCCCACCAGTCCGCCGATGTAGCCTGTTCCCTTTATTCTGGCATTCAAATTACCGGTGGTGGTGTTTTGTACGGCAAAATAACTACTCTCACTTGTACCGCTAGTGTACAGATGCGCACCATTAACCAGCTTACCTACTATACCACCGGCACACTCTCCGGTAGCACACACATAAGCCGGTATAATAGCGGTTCCTGATACCAGTTCAACATCAATATTACCGTCAACCTGACCAATGATGCCTCCGGCTGCCCGACCATAAACATAGCTAATATCCGGTATCTGCATCTTTCCGTCAATAACAAATTTAGCTCCCTCTGCTCCCTCTTTCACGGAGACATCGCCAAACAGGCCACCTACTGCCACTGCATTTGCACTGGAGTTATGACCGATAGTTCCTGTCAGATTTAAATTTTTGTACTTGTACCGATATTCTCCGGAGCTTAGTACTAAATGATTCGCAAGACCTCCTCTGCGTTTATCATTATAACCACTGTATTTCAATGTTATTTTATAGGTAACCGTTCCTATCTCCGCATCAGAAGAAATATAATCAAACAATGTCACCGCTGTATTAATACTAAGAGTAAACTGTGATGTCAGATTACCGGCAAATGGATATTTTTTACATCCTAACCCGTAGTCCGTTACAGTATTGCCTGAATCTTCATCTGTGTATGTACATTTCAATTGATTTTCAGTCAGATTCCAAGTCTGCGGGTCAGCTACACCCGGTGTAGAATCACTGGACAGCAGTACATCAACCCCCTTCAAATCCGTCTTTCTGGTAATTCTAGCTAATGCCGTCCAATCCGCCGGTGTTCTGACTGTGATAATCAAATTCGGATAAGTACTGATATCCCGACTCTCAGCCATGGTGGCGGTTACCGTTTCCTTTGCAGCAGCATAATATTTCTGTGTATACTCTCCTATCAGAATATCGGCATTCTG
The DNA here is from genome assembly GCA_902767015.1 of uncultured Lachnospiraceae bacterium. Lineage (GTDB taxonomy): Bacteria > Bacillota > Clostridia > Lachnospirales > Lachnospiraceae > Bovifimicola. Next base: position 12,919 of record CACXFV010000070.1, read on the forward strand.
TGTCTCATTATCGGTTGTCTCTAACTGATCTTGCGTTTCCTGCTGTATCTCCGTATAATTCTCTGAAAATGTCTGTCGCTCCACGTCCTTTTTCGGCTTTTGTGTCTCATTCTCTTTTACAGCCTTACTCTCAGAGGTAACCTCTCTATTAGTATCTTCGCTCGTACTCTTTCGAGCATTGTCGCTAATACTATCTTTCTCTCGTCCTTCTGCAACAGTATCTGTCTCAGACATGATCGTTCTTTCATCTACCTCATCCCACATCTTTTCGGATGCTGTGGAGTCTGTTGACTCATCTGTTTTTTCTGATTCAGCTGTCTCATCTGATTCAACTACCTCATTCGACTCCTGATAATCAGATATTTTACTCTCTACCTCACTGAGCTCCTTACCTGATATAACATCTCTGTTAAAAAGCGCAAAAAGACCACTATTATCAAAATTGATAACCATGGTTATACATAAGATAATAGCTATTATTCTCTTCACTTCTTTACGCATACAACTCAGACCTCTCTTTCACTTCCTGTGATTCCATCCTTTTCCGCCGACAGATTATGTTAATCAGATGTCGGTATATAGGCATATACTAAACTCTTAAAGTTTTCACTGTTACTGTAGAGATAACCGCCATTCTGCATCGCAGTCATAAAGGCTGCTGTCTTATAAAAAGTAATATTAATACTGGTATAAGGCAGTGCCTCTATTACAATATATTTATAATTCACTCCCTCTTCTACTCCGGAAGTGATTTTACTCTCATTATAATATTCATCATACCGGCTGATATCCAGATAATCGGACTTCCATTTTACTATAATATTCTGTTTAATGGCTGTCTCTGCATTCTGTACCACATCTCCCTCTGTCTTGATGTTGTAAATATAACCCGACAGATTATTAATGTAATCTCTGAATTTCGTGTTATAATCAGTGCTATGTTCTTCCACTACCCGAAAATTCTGGGATGCAATACTGATTTTCATATCAGTGGCGGTTCCCACAAAAATACCTGCCATCAAAAACGGCTGTTTCTCCTCTTTTACCAGATAATCCGGTGACTCAGGGTAAGCCACTACCAAAACTCTTGACTGCTTGTAATTTTTAAGATTATTGGTGGTCAGCTTCATCCTCACCTTATAACGGTGACTGCGAAGGGTTCCTCCCATAAGAGAACCTGAAAAAGAAACAGCTTCTCCTCCCTCTGTGTCACTATATGTAAGCGGATACTCCGTACTTGTAGAGGCATCATAATCCAATACATAATATTCTGCCCCCATCTCATCATCCAATAATATAAATTGAATCTTGTATCCTACATCCATTCCTGTCTCATTATACAAAATATTACTGTCATAGTTTTGTATCAAGATGTCAAAATCAAAAGCGCCATTAGACCAGCTTTCATTATTGGTATACACCATTATCTTATCTACTACATTGTTCTGCGCATCTTTAACCCAATTAATATCCGACTTCCATGTACCAAAAGTAGAAGTATTAATAATCTTATCAATTTTTGTCAGCCTGTCACTGTTAAAATAAACATTCGAAGCAACAGCAATTCCTTTATTATACCGACTTGCATAATACTTTCCATAGACGTATGTCATCTGCCTACCCAAACCAATGGCAGCCAATGCTATGCACACAGCAATCAATACTGTGTTTTTCTCCTTATTCTTTTTTTGCTTTTCATTTCTCTTTATGTCAGCTTTCTCTACCGGTTTCAAATTCATCCCTCCAAGTAATTACAAACATATCTCTGAATCTACCGCTAATCCTGCGCAATCGGCTCAGGCTGCTTGGCATTAACTACTACATACACCAAATCTGTTTCTTTTGTATAATCATTAAATGTTACATCAGCCTGCCATGAAATTTCCACAAGGTAATAATCAAACTCATATTGTGCATTTCCATCGTCATCATATTTATACTCAAGTCCCATGGCAACATTTTGACTGTCATACTGGTATAATATATATTTTCCTGTATTAAATACCCCTTCCGTACCACCGTCAGAGGCCGGAAATACTGATGATAATCTGTCATCTGTTGCATCTCTTGTGATATTAAGAGGATATACTTTTGTATCATTCGGATCCGGATTTTCCTGCAACGCTGATAATTTTTTCCAATACACTTTACTGCTGTCCGAAATCTCTTCCACCAATATTCCATCCTCCGGAATATCTTCTAGTGATGTATAAAACTCTTTTTTTAGCTCATACACATCATAATTCACTTTCAAATTCTCTGTATATATAAATTCCAAGTCATAATTAAACATGGATTCTCTTGCGATATCAATGCCCTCCTCACCTTCCGGTATCTTATTACTGACGCAAATCACAACCTGTTTCGTCTCGCCCGGATGAATATTACCTACCGAAAACTCCAGAGAGGTTCTGTCATCAGGATTCAGAAGATACAGAAAATATGGCGCCATAACCTCCAATCCGTCAGTATCAGCGTGATTGTCTTTAGTAAACAAATACCATGAAAATGATATAGACAATGCTATAAAGATTGTAATAATAACCGATACTATCACAGGTGTTTTTCTTAATCTGAAATGCCTTCTCTTTCCTGATTGTTCTCCCTCATTCACCGGGCTCTCAGACACTTTACCATCAACCTGTATCTCTGTTTTTGCAATGTCAATATCTTTACGGATATCCTCTTCTGCCATATTCAATTTTAAATTATTGTTATCAGAAATTCCTTTTTCCATAATCAAACCCTCTGTCAGTTGTCTGATTTTCTAACTGCCTCAACATCAATATGAAAAATCAATTCATCGATATAATTTCCGATGTAGGTATCATCCCAATCATATGCCTCAATCTGTTCCGCTTCAATCTGGCTTTCTGTCAATCCTGCAGCCGCACCTGTAATTGCAAAATCCGTATATTTTTTAAATTCAGAATAGAACATACTATCCTCATTTTTTATTTCCAAGCACTCCGGAATATCTTTAAATTCATATGGCCAGTACCAATATAAAACTACATCCTTAATCACATTTTCTTCAAGGTATCCTTGAAGCCCTAATCTCATAGGATATAAAGTATTAAGCTTCTTCGCCTTCAATCCTTCTATAACATCATCTGTAAAAGTAAAATTGTCTGTCGAGTATGGCATACCATTGTATAAAAATGCACAATCATCATCATATAAAATTACTTCTGTATATTCTCCTTTATTGTTCTTGGCATAAAACTTTATATGACTTTTAACAACATCAAGCAAACTATCTTCTGTCATTCCTTCCGGTCTCTTACTTTCAAAATTCGAGTTAACCTTTATGCTTGGCGCTATTGTTATTTTATAGCCTTCTGTTAGTGATGTTTTGGACAAAATTTTAAATTCAACTTTGCCGTATGCCCCTGGTGCAAATGTATTTTCCGTAATATTTTCCAATTTTACAATATTCAGATCCAACTTATGAACAATCGTACCAGCCTTTGTTCCTACCTGCTGTAACGGAACATATCCGGTCTTTTTCGTGTTCTCAACAGATGTCTCTGTTTCTGATGTGCTTTCCTCTTCACCTGGTTCAGCGGTGCCTGATTCGCTCTCATCCTCTCCCGGATTCTCCACCTTCACCCACACATACAAATCCCCTTTATCTTCCAGTGTGAGTTCCATATTGCTGACCGTGGCAGGAGACTGACCAACAAACCATGCCACCGTTGCCCCAAACATAACGGCAACAACTACGACACACAAAACCATCAACATAACTGCTTCCTGATTAAACAGCTTCTTCATGCTCCTGCTCACTTCCTTTCTGTCGGATTTTTCATCATAATCTATTTGATCTGTCGGATTTTTCATCTCGCAACCTGTTGTTTCGCTTCTTTCTTCTTCCGGCACCGTCGCCCTTTTTAACCTTCGCTTTGTTTTTCATCCCCTGTGGTTTTCCAATGCCATTGCAGGTACTCTTAACATTTTCCGAACTTTTTCCTGCACCGCTTTTTTCTATTCTTCCGGCTTCTCTGCCTGCTTCTTCAGGGAACTGTGCAACGCCACGCCTTGCCTGCCTTCTTGCCTCCCGCATCTGTTTCATATGACGCCTGCGCGCCTTTGCCTGTTCCTCTGTCTCCAGACCGAATACCAGCATATGAATCAGCTCATAGATATACGACAAAAGACATAATACCAGTGGAAAGATGACCACCAGAAAATATACTCTGCTATTTGCCAGTCTTATGACAAGAAAACTGATAAAATTACTAAAGGGCACTATTCTTACAAACTTTCCCATGACATCCGAATAACTGACGTAGATATCATCCGGTGTCGCAAAAAAATCCCCCTTTGTCACAAACAGCTTCTCTCCGGTCACTGCATCATATGTAAAATCATAAATTCTATGGGTGTTGTAGTTCCCATATATACTGGAGTCATGGGATACAAAGGTAATGATATCGCCTATCTCAAGCTCATCCAGCGGCACTTCCTTGACAATAACACAAGTGTTCGGTGTCAAGGTTGGTGACATGCTATTACTAATGATTCTCAAAAAATGATAATCAAATATGGCAACTGTGCCATTTACATGAATCGAATAAAATAAAGCACATAAAAACGCCAGTACGGCTATAAACAGAACATCCTCCAGTATCGTCAAAAACTTTTTCACATTCATCAGTCCCATTTGCCAATAGTGATATAAACTTATCCTGCATCTTTTTGGTCAGCATTATCCGAATCGGCATTCCTTCTTGCCTTCTTTTTGCGCATGGCACGCTCAAGCTCTAATGCCTCCTGCTTCCTCTTTTCCTGAATTGCCGTAAGCTCATTCATGACAATGTTCTTTAAATTTTCATCCGGAAGACCGCTTTCCCTTACAATTTCATCCAACACCTGACGGATATACTTGATATTGATATCCTTCTTCCTCTCAGGTCTGTCGATATTCAGCTTTTCCGCACCATCTACCTGATTATGAATCATGGCATAATTCCATATAACGGAATCAAATATATCCTTTTCAAATGCTCTTGAAATAATCGGCTCTTTCTTCACTAGATTTACAGTATAACCAACCTTCGTGTAGCTATAAATAAAATTCCATAACTTATGGCAGGCTTTGTAATACATATTCTTCTTAATCGCATTCGTCTTAACAATCGGATGCCGCACACTAGGGTAGCCTCTCATTTCACTGATAAACTCTGTGGAGGCAAGACCATTCACCTGCCTGTGAACCTTGATTAATCTTTCAAAGATATCACTATTCTCGTTTTCATTTTTTTCGTCCGACTGCTTGTCGCGAACATTCATAGATAACTTATATTCCACAGTCTCCGTATAATTATCAATTCTTGACTCCATTTCAAAAAATGAACCAATCTCATCCTTTGTCTGTTCAAAAATGACATTATAGCGTTTATTGACAAAATGCTGTAACTCCGCTATCAACGTGCAAATAAATCTGTTTTCATATATATTAAGGCTTTCTTCTTTAAAGACATTAAGAATCCTGTTCGGAATAACGGTACCATCTTCATTATACTGATCGATTAAGTCGCTATGCTGTGTCAGATGTCTGATAGACTCTGTGGTAATATTTCTCGCCATAGCAACATTGACAACCTCTCTGTCCTCCTCAATAAATTTACGAGGATTCATGACCACATGGTGGAGGGATGGCAGTGCCTCTTCAATAGCTGCCACCCATTCTTCATCCACACTTTTAATCAGCCTGACATACTTAAAAGTACAGAAATTTGTACTGGTATCCAACAGATTATAAAAATATTGATAAAAAGGATCACCTGTCAGAGGAGCTCCATTGGCATCAGCCATTTTATCATAAACATTCTGAATTACATCTTTTTCTTCATCAAATGGACGCAACGAATCGTCTTCTGACTCTTCAAAGTCCTCAAATAACATATCAGCCACGCAAGGCACTTCCTTTCAAAGTTACATTGCTCCACTCATCTTCTTGAGTCTGAGCAGGTATTCTTTACTGATGCCGAAGTTTTCTTCGCCAAAAGCATTGTTAAGATATATAATCAGTCCATCCAACTCATCTCTGATGAAGCCAAGACCTAATGACTCGAATTTACGCAAAATCTTCTTGGCAAACATGAAATCAATTCCGTCAATTTCTGTACCGCCACAGGCAATGTAACACGGAACAAATGCCTTAATCTGGCGCATGATACGGTTACCAAAAGTAAGTCTGAAATGTTCAATCAGATATTGGTCAAGCTTATCCAGCTCTAACAGATATTCATCAGAAACCGGATACTTCTGTTTAGCCTCTTCATACATTTCTGCCATATGGGTGTAACTAAGTCTGATTGGCTCTGTATCAGGTGCATCAAAGGCTTCCGCTCTTGCATCAAGGTCAATAGGAATCGCTCTGTCATAAACCTTATCAGAAACGGCAAATGTAGAGTCATCGTTATTGATTGTTCCTACATAAAATACATTGGAAGGAATCCAAACTTTACCTTCTATCATCTTCGCAGGATCATTGTCCGCCTGTGAAGATACAACAGAAATATATCGCTCATCCTCTCTCGGTAACTCAAGGATAGATAACATCTCCGCAAAGTAGTATTCCACACGGGCAATATTCATCTCATCGAGGATGACAAGCTTCATATCATCATAGTACTGTGCTTCATATAATGTTTTTAAAAAATCTGTCTCTGTATATTTCTTTGTGAAATCGTTATAATAGCCAAATAGCTCTGTTCTGTCACGCCATGACGGCTGTACGGAACAAATCAGACTCGGATTCTGCAGCCATTGTCCGAGACCGTACGGCAGTGATGTTTTACCTGTACCGGAAATACCCTGTAAAATCAGCATTTTAGCCGCGCCGAAGGTGGCAAATGCCTGTTTGATCAGTTCCAAATCATAATAAAGATGCAGTTTGGAAGCCGCAAAGTTTCTGAAATTGATGCAGACCTCTTCGAGCGTGATAGTCTTGTCGTAATCATAAGGCTTGTAATCCGGTGCCAGATACATTCTGTCCACACTGGAAAGCCTTGGAAATCTGAGTTCACCGACAACCACCTTATCAACCGGTTTCTTTTCCTCGTCGCCGACCCCATCTGCTGTTGCCTGTTTACCTGCCTCCTTCATCATCTTAGCTTCGATTTCTTCATCTGTCATGTTATCAGGATTCTCTGCACCACTGTACATCTCCTTTAAGCCCGGATTGCTCTCCAACAATTCTTCATTGACCTTCAAGCCCATCTCCGAAACCTTCATCGCCAGAATCTTGTCTTTTTCATAGTTAGCCTTCATAATCTCGCGCTTTAAGGTGACGACCTCGTCTTTCATCTGTTCATATTTTACAACCGGTACCTTGAACCTGAACGCAACCTTGAGTCCTTTAAACAACAGATACAATACCAGTGCAATCAACAGGTAAATCAGTATATGTGTTACAATATAAGCAACCCAGCCTACCGGCGATAAATCCTTATAATAAGAACTTGCCAGTTTCTGATAAAACTGAATGTCTAATATACCTAATATACAATCTTTAAACGCAATCACCAAGTTATACAGATTGTCAAATATTGACCTCATAAAATTGTAAAAATAGTAAAAATATGCGTTCATATCGTTTCCTCGTTCTTTGGGTTATTGTCTCTAAATAATTTTATGCATTATTCACATAATAAGCCTTATAATTTTGTGTCTGTACTAATTCCGTAATTTGGAGTCGTTAATATATCAGACTATGGTTCTTCAGGTTCTGAATAATTCTCCACACCCTGGAAATACGTTGAATCTGCTGCAGTATATACCTTATCATTTTCATTTTCATTTATAGTACCATATTTTGCAAAATTTTCTTCTGCAATAAACTGTATTTGTCCTGCTATTGACTTAGCAGAAATGCCATTTACACAATCTGCATCTGAGCCCTCAATCCATACCCTCATTGTTACTTTTACAGGCTGATTCTCCTTAATAGTACACAGAATAGCAGATTTATTATCTTTTCCCACTTTATCATAACTATTTGGTTCAGTAAAAGGAGTATAATTCTTTATATCATCAACACTATAACTATATACATCCTCACTTTTTGTAGTCACCAAGAAACTTTTATTAAATTTCTGTTTAATAGTTGCATAAGGAACTTTATTGTAATCATAAAGTTTTCCTACATGCGTAGCACTCGTCTGAGCCGCCCTATTTGTTGCTTTTTTTGCATTACTTTCATTCGTGTTCCCTGTTGAAATATGTGTATCTGCGTTTGGCTCATATATTCTAACTAAATTTTTTGTTGAATCATCCTTATTTACAGCATAATAATATTTTTTCTCCGCATCACCATATTTAACATCATAGACACTGCTTCCGTCAAATTCAAAACTTATCCTCAATGCATTTTCTGCCCCATTAGTGGTATTTGCACTATCTGATCCCTTTGTTCTTAAAAAGCATCCCGAAAAATCATTACCGGCTGGATTATCATTATTTGTTTTACCTACTAAGAATACATTATAATATTTTTCTGTTTCTGCAGTATCAGTTTCATTTCCTGCTCTCAGCCAAAATGTCTTTTCATATACATACTTTGTATGTAATAATGTACTCTCATCATTTGCACCAGATGTTTCCATTTTTTTAACCGATGTAACCACGTTATTCGTATAGATTGGTCTGTAGAAATCCACTCCATTATCTGTCGTAACAGGACTTAATCCTTTATTTAATGTAGAATCATCTTGACCAAGAGATATAAAAGTATAAAATTTATCCGATGTCGGCTTGGTATTGGTTGCAACTCCCGTATTCTCATCCTTTACAGCATCCGCAATCCACAAATCTCCAATCGTATCTGCCTTAAATTCCATCCCCGTGATCTTCGGCGCGTTAGAAATCAGATACCACGCATAGGTAGCCACTGAAATCACAAATACACTGACGCAGATCATTGCAATCGTCATGACGGTCTGTCTCGACATTTTCTTCTTATACTCTATTTCATTTTCGCTGAGTTCTTGCATAGCTTCTTTATTTACATTTTTCTTTTCTTTACTCATGTTTTTATCCTCCTACTCTCAACTCTTATTCTCGGTAGAGATAAACATTATCTGTCCTGATACCATATCAGAAGCTATGGAATTGGTACAATCCGTATCTGTTCCCTCTATCCAAATTCTCATTGTGACTCTGACGTCAACATTTTCATCAATTGTAAATAACTTTTCTGATTCGTTCGTTCTAGGGCTGTTCACGAAAGCACCGCTTTCATACTGTTGATATGTCGTATATCTGCCGTAGGTTCCGTTTACACCATCATTGGCTCTATTGGTATCCGAATTGCCCGAGCCATAATTCGGTTCATAGATATAGGTGGTGCCATCATCAAGCGTAAAGCTTACTCGTATGGCTCTCGCCGCCGTATCGCCACTTGTGTTATTCTGAACAATGTAGCTTCCATTCGCTCTGTCACCTGACGCAATGCCATACAGAGCAATGTCATATGTACGATTAATCTTCGCCACCGTGCTGTCATTTGTCGCACCCGCTTTTAAGTAAAATGTCTTCTCATATATGTAGAATTGCTTCAATTCTGTCGTATCACTAATCTGCGTCACACTGTCTACCGTGTTCGTAAGCGAATTGTATACCGGTGCATAAAATGTTCTGCCGTCGGTTGTGGTTACCGGACTTAAGATTGTTTTGTACTTATCATTCGCACCGGTTGCCGTCGCTACATCCAACGCATCAGAATAAGTACCCGGACCATTACCGGTATCATCCGCAATCTGGAGATTACCCTGATGGTCAGCAATTAACGCAAGATTCTCCACTCTCGCTCTATTGCTGACAGAAAACCATGCGTACACGCCAATACTTGCCACCATTACAATTACTATTGATAAAAGTATGGTGTTTCGCTTGGAAGCGTTTGAATGCTTTTTCGACTTTTTCTTAATTTTTTCGTCTTTTTCCATCTGATTCACCTTTCTTTCCTGTATACCCTTTATATCTGCTTTTATATCGACATTTCATGTCATATTCCTTACGCCTAACTCCATTATGTCTAAAACTTCCAATCCTGCACACATCTGAATTTTCATATAATTACGACATCTCTCCTCTGCCTTGCATATGAACAATTATCCTGCGCGTATATATCACAAATGAATGATTCGGTGCACTAGTCGGCATAGTCAAATCCCATATACACTTCTACCCAGCCACCGATAATCTCATCCGTGCAATCCGGATCTTCTCCCTCATACCACATGACAATCGTATATTTATCAACTTCTTTATGCTTGATGCCATTTCTTACGCCCGTACATATGACATCATCCGTAACAAACGGTGTCGTAACAAGTGCATTGGCATTGTTAATGGAAGTTGCATTACTGATATCAGACACATCAATATTCGTCTGATTTCCCGAAACAGTCACGTATTGTGCCGCATTTGCTGCATCCTGTGCAAATGGGAACTGGTATACGGAATACTGCTCCTCTGGCTTTCCACTGGCATTGTTCATTGCGTATATCGTCTGTTTGCCATTCACATACACCATTACCCAAAGTGCCTTTTCCGCACTCTTGGCAGATTGCCGGATATTCAACGTATATGCATAGTCCGAAGTTTTTCCTGTCTCGTTAGTGAGATAAAATGTATGTGCCACATAATTCTCACCATTATGCATTCCATCCACATTAGCAACATCCTTGCTGATATCAAATACATTCACATTGTCCGCAACCACCGCAGTTCCTCGTATACAGACCATCTTTTCACTAAAATCCGTTGTGTTTGACAGATAAAATCCATCTCTTGACATACTGCTGTCAAGACTGATGACAAATTCTCCTGCTCCTGTATAGAATGCTGAGAGAATGAATAACACTGCAAGTATACTGCTGATGATGGCAACCCCCTGCCATGCCGCTTTGACTCGAAACAGGCTTCTTGTAATACTGGCTCCTCCTAAGAACCAATGTTTAAATCTGTTCAGCAGGTCAAATTCGCTCAAAAATGATTTTCTCGGTTTCTTTCCGTCAGCAAATTTACCTGCTCCTCTGCCCTTGGCAGCTTTGCCTTTTTTCTTTCCTGTTCCTGAGTTATGGTCGGGATTCGCACTCGTGTTGTCGGGACTATTATCGCTCTGTACCGCTTCCGCTGCACCTTCGCTTAGATTTTCCGGTTGCACATCAGAAGCTCTTGTATTGTTTTTTTTACTCAATATCGTCCACATCCCTTTTATAAAAGTTTATATTTATTTCATTAATCTATATAAATATTCAGTTCATTGAATATTGATATCCACCCATCGAAAACTTGAAATCCTGTATGCTATTATCAATTACATATTGCAATTATACAAGCTGCATCGATATATTGCAATGACACAGGTTTTATGTCAATCGTATATCGAAATCATACAGGCTCTGAATATCTCTACAAGATATGGATCAAACTGCTTGCCTGACTCCTTTGTAATAATCAGAACTGCTTCATCCCTGGTGGTCTGACGCTTCTTATACGGCTTCCAGCTTGTGATACCGTCATAGGTATCTGCAATCGCACAAATTCTGGCTCCCAGAGGTATCTCTGTCTGCTTCAGCTTCCGGGGATAACCTCCTCCATCCCAGCGCTCATGGTGATAGACTGCTATCTCCAGCAAATGCTTCATAACCTCCCTGTTGTACGGTTTCTTGTAGATGCTCTCCACCGCCGGAATCGCATTAATAGCATGATCCTTAATCAACTGAAATTCTTCATCGGTCAATTTTTCAACCTTATTCAACACTGATACCGGTATAAAAAATCTTCCTATATCGTGGTATTTAAACACCTCCTGACTACATTTTAAAAATTCTGTACCAAATTCTTCTTCAACCATCTGTGGTTTTTCTTTATACAGATATCTGAATATCTGTTCCGAATAACCCCCGACTCTCTCCATATGCTCTCGTGTCTCTCTTGGAATCATGCTATAAAGGGAATGAATGGTAGGAAAATATCCTTTTTTTGTACTTGCCACTTTAGTTTCGTCCGTTGTAAACACCTGATTCACTTCCTTTTACTCATGTTTAAGCATGTGTTTTTATTAACATTATACTTATTTCAGCAACATTTTTAAAATGATACTTTTATTATCACAAAATACCAAGGCAAAGAAACACACTCTTACAATTTTATCACATAAATCAACAAATTTCAACGAATTAGCCAAAATTCATAAATATTTAATACTAATGTGTCACTTCCTAAAACAACGTCTCAAATTCCTCTAACAATTCCCCAAACATTTCCATTGCCATGACTACCGGTTCTGCGCTTCCCATATCCACTCCGGCCAGCTTTAGAATTTCAATCGGGTAATCACTGCACCCTGCCTTCAAAAACTTTTTATAATTTTCAACTGCTTTCCCGCCTTCATCAATAATTTTCTTTGAGAGCGCCACTGCTGCCGAAAAACCTGTGGCATACTGATAGACATAGAACGAAGAGTAAAAATGAGGAATCCTCGCCCACTCCATCTCAATTTCTTTATCAATCACCACATCCTCGCCAAAGTACTTTTCATTAAGTCCGTAATAAATCTCACACAATGTTTCACAACTGAGGGCATCACCTTCGTCTGCCATCTTGTGAACAATATTTTCAAACTCTGCAAACATTGTCTGTCTAAATACCGTTGTTCTGAACTGTTCAAGAAAATAATTAAGCATAAATGCCTTTTCTTCTTTGTCACTGCTGTTTTCAATCAGATGATTGATGAAAAGTGACTCATTACAGGTCGATGCTACCTCTGCCACAAATATTTTATAGCCGGAATTTGTATAGGTCTGGTTGGCATTAGAATAATAGGAATGAATGGCATGCCCCATTTCATGAGCTATAGTAAATACATTGTTGAGATTCGGCTGATAATTCAGAAGGACATAAGGGTGCGTTCCATACACGCTCCACGAATAGGCACCGCTACGTTTTCCCTCATTTTCACATACATCAATCCACCCATTCTCCATTCCTTCTTTTAAAATTCCTATATATTCCTCACCCATTTTTGACAGCCCGTCTGTCACCATCTGCTTTGCCTTCTGATAAGTTATCTCTTTATTGTACGACTGTACCATCGGGGTATATACATCATAGAGATGTAATTCCTCAAGCCCCATGATTTTCTTTCTAAGTCTTAAATACCTGTGAAGTAGCGGAAGACTTTTATGGATAGTATCCACAAGATTATCATATACTTCCCCCGGAATATTCGAATCATCCAAATACATCTCTCTGGAAGATGCGTATTTTCTTGTCTTGGCATAAAAGCTGTCTTTTTTCAGATTATTTATATAGATGGCTGCCAATGTATTTTTGTATTGTGCATAAGAACCATATAATGCCCTAAATGCCTGCTCCCTCACGCTTCTCTCACTGCTCTCCAAAAATAAAATCAGATTTCCATGGGTCAGTGCCACTTCTTTTCCTGACTCATCACTAATCTTAGGAAATTTCAAATCAACGTTGTTGAAAACCGAAAAGATATCTCTTGCCCCCTCCGAAAACTGATGGGTATCAGCCAATATCTCCTCTATTTCCCTGCTTAACACATGCTTCTTCTGTCGGAATAAATCTCTGAAATACTGAGTGTACTGTGTAAGCTCGCTATCTTTTTCTATATAGCCATCAATTACCTCCTCTGATGCCTCTAACAGCTCCGGCGTCACAAAGGCAGAACCCGAATTGACGTCCGTCAAAAGTTTCGCCGCCCTGTCAGAAAATTTCTGATATTTTGTATTCCCTAAATCCTCATAATATTTCTGATTCGCATAAAAATACACCTTTTCCGTTAAAAACTGTACCTGATTCATCAGGTCGATTCCACTTTTAAAATGTTCGATGCTGCTGCACAACCTTCCTCTGTAGCCCTTTAATTCCTCCAACATGGTATAGGTCTTACGGATATCCTCCTCCCATAGTGTCTCATCACTATACACATCTGACATGCGCCACTGTAACTCTTTGTCTATTTCATGACGCTTCTTTAATTGATTCTTCATACTAATTTCCTCCTAATTTGTAACTATTTATCTTCTGAAATAATTGATAAAATATCAGCCAGAGCGCCTGCCCGCTGAATGATATTTTATGAATAGTTACCCTGATATATAATGGTTGC
>CACXFV010000071.1 GCA_902767015.1 uncultured Lachnospiraceae bacterium
GATACCAAGGACACGAAAGTGTTAAATGACAAGAAGGAGGGACTTGTCTTTAATCGTATCGTCTCCTTGAAAAGTTCATTTAAACTTCCGGATAATAAGTAGCCCTGGCGGCAATGTATTTATTGTACATGCTGCATGAGTAGTATCGGTGGATATGGATTTAAGAATGAGGTTATGGTGCTATGCGCGAACTGACATTAGAGCTTGATGTGAATAATAAGATACCGCTGTATGAACAGATATATGAGCATATCCGTAATGAGATTAAAGCAGGTAATATTTCCTGTAATACGAAGCTTCCTTCAACAAGGAACCTGGCAGCACATCTGGATGTGAGCAGAAGTACGGTAGATATGGCATATGCACAGCTTGTCTCAGAGGGATATATTGAAGCGCGTCCGTATAAGGGATATTATGCATCAGAGATATCATTGCTGTATGATATCCATCAGGAGGATAGAGACTTACCACATGGTGAGGAAGAGTCGAAAGAGGATGATACAATCGATTTTTCGCCATTTGGCATTGAATTGGACAGTTTTCCATTTAATACGTGGAGAAAATTATCTAAAAATCTTCTCAGTGCAGATAACAAGGAATTATTTGCCAGTTGTCACTATAAGGGAGCACCAAAACTACGGCAGACCATATGTCATTATTTGTATGAGGCACGGGGCGTCAGATGTACACCAAAACAGATTATTTTGGGAGCAGGGAATGAATATCTGTTGATGCTTTTAAACAGTCTTTTTGAAGAAAAGCTGCCGATTGCCATGGAGAATCCTACCTATGCTAATGCCTATAATGTATTTCGGCGTAATGGCAATGATATTATCCCTATATCAGTAGATAAAAGTGGTATGGTAGTAGAAGAACTTTGTGCGTCGAAGGCGGAGTTGGCATATGTGATGCCTTCCCATCAATTTCCGTTGGGGATTGTGATGCCGATTAAGAGAAGGTTAGCGTTGCTTAACTGGGCATGTAAAAAAGAGGGAAGATACATTATTGAAGATGATTATGACAGTGAGTTTCGATATGTAGGTAAACCGATGCCGGCATTGCAGGGTGTGGATGATGGCAATCATGTTATCTATATGGGGACTTTTTCTAAATCGATTGCGCCGTCCATTCGTATGAGTTACATGGTATTGCCACATAGTCTCATGAAGTGCCTTAGCTCACAGAAGCAGATGTATTCCCAGACGGTGTCAAAGATGGATCAGATGATTGTAAATGATTTTATTCAGGAAGGATACTTTGAGAGACATCTTAATAAGATGCGTTCAATTTATCGTGCCAAGCATGATTTTATTATGGCAAAGCTTAAGGAATGCAGCGGTAAACTGTCTGTTTCCGGAGAAAATTCCGGATTACACATATTATTGACGGTAGATAGTCCGCTGACAGAGGAAAAACTGATTCAACGGGCATTGAAAGCGGGAGTGAAGGTTCATGGTGTATCAGGTTACTACATTTTAGACAGTGGTAATCAAAATTCAGCTATGCCATGCTCGGGACAGACTTTATGGAATACTCATCCCACCTTTTTAATAGGTTTTGCGAGCCTTTCCATAGCGCAGATTGAGGAGGGAATAGAGAAACTTAGGATTGCGTGGAAGCTTTAACCAGAAAACATTTATGAGTAAAAGAAAGGATTTATAATGGTCAGCATATGAAGGAGCAATTATATACAATACCTGTCAATGATGCATTTGCCGTGGACTGTGAATGTCCTATATGTGTTATGTACAGGGAGCTTGAAAAAAACGCCGTAGAATTTACAATGGGACCGAGTTATATGGAGGATGACGTGAGGGAGGTAACCGATAAAGTAGGTTTTTGTACGGAACATACAAGAAAGCTGTTAAAAATGGAAAATAAGCTTGGAATCTCACTCATACTGCATTCGCATATGGTAAAGACAAATAATGATATCAAAAAGCTTGCCGGCGAGAGTACAAAGCCGAGTACACTTTTTAAGAAAAAGGATATCACCGGTCTCACATCATATCTTAATACATTAAATCATTCCTGTTATGTGTGCAATCGGATTGAGGAAACCTTTAAGCGATATTTGAGAACGATTCACCACCTATGGGCCAATGATGCCGGATTTAAGCAAAAATATGAAAGGTCAAAGGGCTTCTGTACAGTACATTATCAGGCATTGTTAGAGCATGCCCTTATTAATTTAAGTGGTGCGAAGCTGGATGAATTTATCAGCACTACCAACAGAATCTACATGGAGAATATGGAGAGAGTTACTTCTGATCTGGAATGGTTTATCGACAAATTTGATTACAGACACAAGGATGAGCCGTGGAAAAATTCCAAGGATGCTTTGCCTAGAGCCATTGTAAAGACAGTTACGATTGATGGAAATCTGCCGGAGGAAAAGGCATAGATGTAAGCATATGAGTAATTGAATATAGTAGAAAGAAAATGGGCTGTCATGAAAGCGTTCCGCCCATCTGCCGTCTTGAAGGATATGTTAATAACACGACAGATGGTCAGAAAATCTTCATGACAGCCTGTATGATTACCGGAAAAATTTAGTCTTGGTCTTCTTTAAATAAAGCATCCGTTACCTTATCGTCATCACTGTCTGCTTTACTGTCATCACCATCTTCATCATCCGGGGTATCACCGATTTTGACATCGACATTTACCTTTAAGTCATCATCAGAAGATGCAACTTCTCTAGGGATAGACACATACTCGCGCTCTGACTTGTCGCTGTCTTCCTCATCGTCTTCATCAAAGTCATCTAAATCATCGTCTTCATCGTCAAAGTCAAGAAAATCATCATCATAATCGTCTGTTGATGCCTTGTACTTATTATAGATTGCTACGCCTCCTGCCGCAATGGCACCTGCAATCGCAGTAAAAAATAATGCTTTTCCAAATTTCTTAGCCATGTCAATACTCCTTTCATGTAAAAAATGTAGGCTGTTACTTCTTAAAACATATATACTATTGTAATACGAAACAGAATAAAAATAAAGGAAAAAAATGTGAAAAATTAAAAAATTTTATTACTATTCAATTATTATTCACAGCTTGACCAGAAACTGATTGAACCCCCCTCCATTTTTTTGTATATTATAACTTATCGGAAGGAAAATGAGCGGCTGCGAAGCAAGTGAGCATGGGAGGTGCAGTTTTGGAGAAAAAAATAGTATTTTTTGACATTGATGGTACTATATATATGTATGGCGAGAAAGTGCCCAAGGATACCCGGTGTGCCATAAGGGAGCTGCGAAGAAGAGGACATTATGCAGTTTTGTGTACAGGGAGAACAAAATCAATGGTATATCCGGAAATATATGAGATTGGATTCGACGGCATTATCGGAGGGGCAGGGACATACGTGGAATTTCAGAACAGGATATTGCATCAGTATAATTTGCCGGAGAGCTTTTCAGACAAAATTATTGAAGATATGTTTGAAAGTAAAATCATTCCCATACCGGAGGGAATTGAAAACATATATTTTGATTTGAGCAATGTGCCCTTACGGTATAAAGAAATATATGAGCTGTATCGTGATAAAGTACCAAAGCACGTAAAAAACGTCAGAACCAGTGAAAGGATAGTTGTTTCAAAACTCAGCGGAATGCTGACAGATTGTGAAAAAGGAGAAAAATTTATAGAAAAATATCAAGAATATTTTAATATTATCCTTCATACCCAAAAATTCATAGAAATGATTCCCAATGGCTATTCTAAAGCGGTGGGCATAGAGAGGCTTATCAATGCTATTCCCATCGGAATTGAAAATACCTATGCCTTTGGAGACGGGATGAACGACTATGAAATGCTTCGATATGTGCGCTATGGTGTGGTCATGGGAAATGCAGCAGAAGAATTTAAGGCAAAAATGACATATGTTACAGAAGATTACGATAAAGGCGGAATCAGTAATGCATTAAGAAGGTTTCAACTGATAGATTAGCCGGTAAAGAAGGAACGGAGGCAATCGCCGGAAAATTTATTTTGCGAAGGGAACCAGTCATTACCGGAAATGCTAAAAAATGAAAAATCAAGAAAAAACGAGTAAATACGAGAAAAAAAGAGAAAGCGAGTAAAAATCGAACAAATTATCAATGTTTTTAAACTTGCACAAATGGGATGAAAGAATTAATATATAAGACATGATTAGCACTCAGAGATATTGAGTGCTAATAGCTGAAGAATATAAAAGCAGAATTGAAAAGGAATGGAGGAATTAATAATGAAATTAGTACCATTAAATGACAGAGTAGTATTAAAACAGTTAGTGGCTGAAGAAACCACAAAATCAGGTATCGTTTTACCGGGTCAGGCAAAGGAAAAACCACAGCAAGCTGAGGTAATCGCTGTAGGTCCGGGCGGTGTTGTCGATGGAAAAGAAGTGAAGATGGAAGTAAAGGTCGGCGATAAGGTAATCTATTCAAAATACTCAGGAACGGAAGTAGAGATTGAGGATGAGAACTATATCATCGTAAAACAGAGCGATATTCTTGCCGTTGTTGAATAAATAACGGTGCTATGGATAAAAGCAGTATCATAAAATCGTTAAATTATTAGTTAAAATATATTAGGAGGCATTCAAAATGGCAAAGGAAATTAAATATGGCGCAGATGCGCGTAAAGCATTAGAGGCAGGCGTTAATCAGTTAGCAGATACCGTAAAGGTGACATTGGGACCTAAGGGAAGAAATGTAGTTCTTGATAAGTCATATGGCGCACCATTGATTACCAATGACGGTGTTACCATTGCAAAGGAGATAGAGTTAGAGGATTCATTTGAGAATATGGGAGCACAGTTAGTGAAAGAGGTTGCTACAAAGACGAACGATGTAGCAGGTGATGGTACTACAACAGCTACCGTTTTGGCACAGGCAATGATTAATGAGGGAATGAAGAACCTTGCAGCAGGTGCTAATCCGATTATTCTCAGAAAGGGAATGAAGAAGGCTACAGATGCCGCTGTGAAGGCAATTGAGACCATGAGCAGCAAGGTAACAGGAAAAGACCAGATTGCCAAGGTTGCTGCCATCTCAGCAGGTGATGAGGAAGTTGGAAACATGGTTGCAGATGCAATGGAGAAGGTTTCTAATGATGGCGTTATCACCATTGAGGAATCAAAGACAATGCTTACAGAACTCGATTTAGTAGAGGGTATGCAGTTTGACAGAGGATATATTTCAGCATATATGGCAACCGATATGGATAAGATGGAGGCAGTTCTGGATGATCCGTATGTCCTTATTACAGACAAGAAGATTGCCAATATTCAGGAGATTTTACCACTGCTTGAACAGATTGTCCAGTCAGGCGCTAAGCTTTTGATTATCGCAGAGGATGTTGAAGGTGAGGCACTTACCACATTAATCGTTAACAAATTAAGAGGAACCTTTAATGTAGTAGCAGTAAAGGCACCGGGTTATGGTGACAGAAGAAAAGAGATGTTGAAGGATATCGCAATTCTTACAGGCGGTCAGGTAATTTCAGAAGAACTTGGCTTAGACTTAAAGGATACGACAATGGATATGCTCGGTCGTGCAAAGTCAGTAAAGGTTCAGAAAGAAAATACTGTAATTGTTGACGGTGAAGGGGCAAGTGAGGATATTGCCGCAAGAATTTCACAGATTAAGAAGCAGATTGAAGAGACAACATCTGATTTTGATAAAGAAAAATTACAGGAAAGACTTGCTAAGCTTTCAGGTGGTGTTGCCGTTATTCGTGTTGGTGCAGCCACAGAGACAGAGATGAAGGAAGGCAAGCTTCGTATGGAAGATGCTCTTAATGCCACAAGAGCTGCTGTTGAGGAAGGTATTATCTCAGGTGGTGGTTCTGCATATGTTCATGCAGCAAAAGAAGTTGAGAAGGTTGTTTCCGGACTTGAGGGAGATGAGAAGACAGGTGCCAATATTATTTTGAAGGCGCTGGAAGCTCCGCTTTTCACCATTACACAGAATGCAGGACTTGAAGGTGCTGTTATCGTTAATAAAGTTAAAGAATCAGAAGTAGGAATCGGTTTTGATGCACTTCGTGAGGAGTATGTTAACATGGTTGAGGCAGGAATCCTTGACCCTGCCAAGGTAACAAGAAGTGCTTTACAGAATGCAACAAGTGTAGCATCTACCTTACTGACAACAGAGTCAGTTGTGGCAAGTATCAAGGAGGATACCCCGGCAATGCCTGCAGGCGGCGCAGGAATGGGCATGATGTAATCGCCGGCTGATAAAATAAAAATGTATTAGAGAAAAGGGTGGACATTGAAAGATGCTCCGCCCTTTTTAGATATTATGGTGACTATTTGAAGGTCAGTGAAATCAAGACGCTACATCGTTGCTCTTGCAATGTTGACAAAATGCTTGCGTGTTACCAATAAATGAGATATAATAACTCATTATAAACTAATGGAGGTATCCAACTAATGAAGAAAATGTTTACAAAGCGCCTGTGTGCGTATATGTTAGCAGCTTTAGTTGTGACAATTATCGCAATTTTTGTTTTTGAGACCTTTGTAACGCAGAACAGTAATACGGCTCAAAGTAAAGAAAAGCTGGAAACTGTGAAAGAAAAACTGGAGAGTAATGATGAAGAAATCCTAAGACTTACGACGAATCTCGGAGAGAATAATCTTGCTAAGTCGAGGGCATTTGCGGATTTGCTTGCCAGTGACCCGTCGATATTAGACAGTAGCAAACGGTTAAATGAGATTTGTGAGAGACTGATGGTAAATGAGCTTCACGTTATTGATGAGAAGGGAATCATTACACACAGTACCGTAGATGCCTATATCGGCTTTGATATGGGAAGTGGTGAGCAATCGGCAGCGTTTCTTGCGATTATTGATGATCCTACGCTTGAGATTGTTCAGGAGCCACAGGAGAATGCAGCAGAGGGAATCATCATTCAGTATATCGGTGTTGCAAGGAAGGATGCGAAGGGATGCGTTCAGGTAGGAATCCGTCCGGAGATTTTAGAGGAAACACTTGCCAACACAGCGATTGATGTTGTCCTAAGAGACTTTGAGTTTGGTAAAAAGGGTTATATATTCGCCATTGATACTGCAACGGGGGAGATATTGGCTCATTCTAAGAGCGACCTGATAGGCACTTCTGCGAAGAGCGCAGGATTTAAGACGAAGGCAGGAAAAGGAAGAATTACCGTAAAGGGAACAACAGGATATTATGTTGCAGAAGAATATGAGGGAATGCTCATCGGTACATTTTTACCTGCAAGCGAATACTATGAGGCAAGACTTAGTCAGACACTTATTACCTCTATTAGTCTGTGTATTGTATTTGTGATTCTTCTCATGGTTATTAATAAGACAGTTGACAAGAGAATTGTAAGTGGTATTAATAACATACGTCTGTCCATGAAGCAGATTGCCGATGGCGATTATTCTGTTATGGTAAAAGAAGCAGGAAATCCGGAATTTATTCAGTTGTCTGACAGTATTAATACGATGGTAGACGGAATCAGAGCGAATATTAATAAAAATGATTTATTGTTAGATAAGCAGAAGCAGGCGATGGAGAATAACTACGCTATTATTGATAATGTCAAGGCAGCATGCAGGAATCTGCGCTCTGCTTCCAATGCGACCTTAAATGGCGCTGATAAGATTACGGCAGGAACAGAGCAGCAGCGGAAGTCTGTATCTGATTTGAAAGTTGTTATGGATAAGCTGGTGGATGAACTTCACAGCAGCGCTGATGAGACCATCAAGGTAACCGGTACGACAGATATGGCAGTGAAACAGATTGGAAAGACGCGCGAACAGATGTTGAATCTCAGTGCTTCGATGAATAATATCAGTGATATATCAATGCAGATTGAAAAGATTATCGGTGAGATTAATTCCATTGCGGAGCAGACGAATCTACTCGCGTTGAATGCTTCTATTGAGGCGGCAAGAGCGGGAGAGACCGGACGTGGTTTTGCAGTAGTTGCAACACAGATAGGTGAACTTGCAGCGAGAAGTACCCAGGCAGCACAAGAAACCAATGCGCTTATCACGAAATCTATTGAGGCGGTAAACAGTGGTACGGAGACGACAGAGACGACGATAGATGGCTTCAATGCTGTTGCAGATGTCATAGCAGATGTTGAGAAAGCGGTAGAAGATGTAGCAGAGTTAGTTCGTGAAAATGTACATCTTGTGTCTGAGGCAGTGAATGAGATTAATAAAATATCTAGAGTTGTCGATACCAATATTGAGATTTCACATAACAGTAAGCAGATTTCGTCAGATATGGCTGAGATTACAACCAAGTTAATGGATATTGTAAAAACAGAATAGATAGGGATTGGATAAATTCAGATATTACGAAAAAAGATAGTGTATTCTCTTTTGAATTGGTGTAAAATAGTAATAGTTACATCAATTTGAGAGAGATATTTTTATTTTATAAGAAATGGCAAGGTGAGTGATAATGGAAGAATCAGCAGTATTGTATGGAGTAAGTGTAGGACCGGGGGATTCAGAACTATTAACATTTAAGGCAGTAAGGATTATCGAACAGGTGGATGTTATTGCAGCTCCGAGAACCCATGGAAAAAACAGCAGAGCGCTTTCCGTCATCAGTGAAGTATGTGACATCTCAGCCAAGGAAATTATTTGGATAGATTATCCCATGTCAGATGATATATACAAATGCAGAAGCAATTATGAGAACATTGCAGATAAGATAGAGAAATACTTAGACGAGAATAAGTTGGTTGCCTTTGTCACCATCGGTGATGTATCTATATACAGCACTTGTTCGTATGTATTGCAGATTTGCAAGGAGGACGGTTACAAGGTTGAGATAATACCGGGAGTTGCCAGCTTTTTGGCTGCGGCGGCAAGACTATGTAAGCCGTTGGTCAGTGGAGACGAAAGCCTGATTGTGACAAATAGTAGAGATGATAATTTCGAGCAGTTGCTGCATCTGAGGTCGAATAAAGTGATAATGAAAAGCAGAATTTCCATGAAGAATATCAAAACATTGGTGGATTATGGCGGTTATCATGAGGTGACTGCCGTAAGTGACTGTGGAACAGACGGTGAAAAGGTGTGGAGCGATGTTGAGGACACACAAAAGTGTGGATATTTTACCACTTTTATATGCAAGCCGGAGGTACACAGTTAATCTGACATAATTTGTTGCGATTCACAGTCGGTCAGAACTTAGTAATTGGACTTGTGGTGCTTGTACGTAAGGAGGCTGGCTGTGGATAGTAACCATAACTTAAGAAATCGAGGATAATAAGATTGGAATTGTATATACAGCACGGACGGGACAGGCAGAGGTGCGGATACACCACCGGCTCATGTGCCACAGCAGCGGCAAAGGCGGCTGCAATGATGCTTTTTAAAGGAAAACAAATTGAAGAGGTACAGATTGCGACACCGAAAGGGATTGACTTGACGTTAATACCTGTCGGAATAGAGATGGCAGAGAATTCTGTGAAATGCGGCATTGTCAAAAACAGTGGTGATGATCCGGATATCACCAACGGCATCACTGTATTTGCGAAGGTCACAAAGATAGAAAAGGGAATCCTGATAAAAGGCGGTACAGGTGTGGGAAAGGTCACTAAAAAAGGTCTGGATCAGCCGGTGGGAAGTGACGCTATCAATTCGGTTCCGAGAAAAATGATAGCGGAGCATCTGCGTGAAGTAATGGAAGAGGAAGAATATACCGGCGGGTTGCTGGTAGAAATATCCATTCCACAGGGAGAAGAAATCGCTAAGAAGACCTTTAATCCCAGACTGGGAATAGAGGGAGGCATCTCTGTTATCGGAACAACGGGAATTGTAGAGCCGATGAGTACGGCGGCACTTGTAGATACCATAAGATTAGAAGAAAATATATTGAGAGAGCAGGGAAGAAAGAATATTCTCATTGCATTGGGAAATTATGGGAAGACCTTTCTGAAGGAGGAAATGCCGGAGATAGCAGGACAATATGTTACCTGTAGCAATTATATAGGTGATGCCATCGATATCGCATTGGAGATGGAATTTGAAGGAGTATTGATTGTAGGTCATATAGGAAAGCTTGTTAAAGTGGGGGCAGGAATTATGAATACACACTCGGCTAATGCAGATGCCAGAATAGATATTCTGATGAGCTGTGGTGTGCGGGCAGGGATGGAAAGCCATGTGTTAAGGCAGATATCCGACAGTGTAACGGTTGATGATGCCATTGAGATACTGATGAAAAATCCGTTGTATGTGAGGTTGACAGAGATACTAATGGAGAGAATAGAATACTATTTGAAATATAAAGTCAAAGAAGAAATTAACATTGGCGCAGTGACATTTTCTAATAAGTATGGAATGATTGGAAAGACCTCTGCTGCAGACGACATCAGAAGAAAGATATTGGAGGAGGAAAATGGTTAATTTTGTAGGAGCCGGTCCTGGTGCAAAGGATTTAATAACGGTAAGAGGTTTACGACTATTACAAGAAGCAGATGTAATTATCTATACCGGTTCGCTTGTCAATCGTGAGCTTTTAGAGTACGCAAAGCAGGAATGTGAGATTTACAACAGTGCGGTGATGCATCTGGAGGAAGTCATCAGTGTGATGGCATCGGCAGAAGAAAAAAAATTAATGACAGTAAGATTACACACCGGAGATCCAAGTCTGTACGGTGCCATAAGGGAACAGATGGACAGGTTAAAGGAAATTGGTATCCCATATGATAATTGTCCTGGCGTGAGTTCATTTTGTGCGGCTGCGGCGGCATTGCAGGAGGAGTACACACTGCCGGGAGTATCCCAGACCGTCATTATCACCAGAATGGAGGGAAAGACACCGGTTCCGGAGAAAGAAAAAATAAGAAGTCTGGCCGCGCATCATGCAACTATGGTAATTTTTTTGAGCACAGGAATGCTAAAGAAGTTGTCAGAAGAACTGACAGCAGGAGGATATGAGGAGAATACACCTGCAGCGATATGCTATAAAGTGAGTTTTGAAGAAGAAAAAATCATAAGATGCACGGTGAAAGAACTGTATGAAGCGGCAAAAGCTGCCAACATAACGAAGACAGCGCTGATTGTGGTGGGTTGGTTTTTAGGGGATGATTATGAATTGTCAAAGCTGTACGATAAAAGCTTTGAGACAGAATATAGAAAAAGTAACCATTGAAGAAAAGAGGATATAAATGGAAAAGGCTGCAATTGTGTCATTTACGGCAATGGGAAATGAACTGGGATACAGACTGCAGAGAAGTTTACAAAAAGAATTTGAATGTGACAGATATACGCTGGGAAAATATAGCAGTTCTGTTACAGATACCATAAAGGAGAGGGATAGCGCTGAACATGAGATAATCTTTGAAAACGGAAGAACCTTACTGAAAGAAATATTTTACCAATATGATTATATCATAATAATAGGTGCCTGCGGCATTGCCGTTAGGCTGCTAGATGGGTTGATGAGAGGAAAAGACCGGGATGCGGGTGTTATTGTCATGGATATTTCAGGAAGGTTTGCCATTCCGCTGTTATCAGGGCATCTGGGAGGGGCAAATGAGCTTGCGCTTTATCTTGCCGGCCTCACCGGTGCTATTCCGGTAATCACAACAGCCACCGATGTCTGCCATCAGTTTTCGCCGGATTTATTCGCCAAAAACAATCATTTATATATAACAGATTTAGAAAGTGCGAAGTACATTGCAGCTGCCTCTCTGGAGGGAAAATGTATAGGAATCCTCAGTGAGCTTCCAATCAAAAATCTTCCACCCCATTTTTTGAGGGGAGAGCCGGGAGAGAAAGAGATAGCAGAAAAGGCAGATGTACTGATTAACATTGGCGAAACAGACTGTATAGAGGGAGAATATCATAAAGTGATTCTGCATTTAATTCCGCAGGATATTATCATTGGTGTCGGGTGCAGGAGAAATATTTCTCCAGAGGTCTTTGAGGCAGAAATCATGCGGCATTTGAGAGAAAACAATATTGATATCAGGAGAGTAAGACAATTGCATTCCGTGACACTCAAAAAGGAGGAGAAGGCAATCCTTGATTTTGCAAAGGAATACAGGCTGCAGAGCAGATTTTTTTCGCCGGAGGAACTGCGTGAAGCAAGGGGGAATTTTCAGAGTTCTGATTTTGTAAACTCGGTCATGGGGGTTGACAATATATGCGAGCGAAGTGCAGTTATGACAGGGGCAAAATTGATTGTCACAAAGAGAGCGGGAAATGGTGTGACTTTTGCGGCTGCCAGAATGGATATGGCGGTTGATTTTGAGAAAAGCAACAAATATATTAAGTATACGGAAAGGTAAATTGGCAAAAGAGATGTTATATTTAGTCGGATTTGGTCCCGGAAGTTATGAGGGAATGACGATAGAAGCAGAGGAATGTCTTAGGAAAAGTGATGTAATCGTAGGTTATTCGGTTTATACAGAACTGGTGAAAAAAATATTTCCGGATAAAGAATATCAGTCTACCACAATGGGAAGAGAGATGGAGCGCGTCAGAATGGCAATCGGGATAGCACAGGAAGGAAAAGAGGTTGCAATTGTGTGCAGCGGTGACAGTGTCCTGTATGGAATGGCAGGGCTTGCGTATCAGTTAGCGGCCGGACAAAAGGAGAGAAAAGTGGAAATCAGAGTGATTCCGGGTGTCACGGCAGCAATGTCAGGCTCCGCACTTTTAGGTGCGCCACTGACACACGATTTATGTATCATTAGTTTATCGGATTTACTGACACCATGGGAAACAATTGAAAAAAGGTTAGCGTGTGCGGCAGAGGCAGATTTTGAGATTGTGTTCTATAATCCTTCGTCTAAGAAACGTGCCGGATATCTGAAGAAGGCCTGTGAAATTATATTACAGTACAGAACAGAACAATGTGTATGCGGATATGTGACGAATATTGCCAGAGAAGGAGAATATGTAAGAGTTCTTACGTTGAAGGAACTGAAGGACACACAGACAGATATGTTTACCACTGTCTTTATCGGTAATAGTCAGACACAGAATATAGAAGGAAGAATGGTAACGCCAAGAGGATATCGGATGAATGAAATGTAGGATAATTATTTTTGGAGGAACAACAGAAGGCAGGATTTTGAGTGAATATGCGATGGAGAAGCATATAGAGGTTTTTGTCAGTGTGACAACAGATTACGGTGCCCGCTTATTGCCTGACAGCAGATACATACATGTACTGCATTCCAAAATGGATGCCCTGGAAATGGAGAGATTTTTTAGGAAAAACGATATCAGTATTGTGATAGATGCAACGCACCCTTTTGCGGTGGAGGTGACAAAAAATATAAAATGTGCATCAAAAAATTGTCATATTATCTATTATCGGGTGCTTCGGGAAGAAAAGGAGGCCGTAGGGGAGGAAGGTATCAGGTATTTTGAAAACATTGAGGATATCATACAATATCTGAATGAACATGAGGGGGGGATTTTTGTGGCAGTGGGGAGCAAAGAATTAAAGCATATTGTCTGTATAAGAGATGCCGTGGAGCGGTGTATTTTAAGAGTTCTGGATGTGGAGCAGATTGTGGGTGAATGTGAAAAGATGGGATTTGACAGAAATAAAATCATTGCTAAGAGAGGCCCCTTTGATTTTGAAACGAATAAAAGAGATTTTGAGAGATATCCCTGTCGTTATCTTGTTACCAAGGATAGTGGGAGTGTGGGAGGATTTGGAGCAAAGTGTGACGCGGCGAGAGCCTTGGGGATGGAGACACTGGTGTTAAAAAGACCGAGAGAGGAAGGCATGGGAATTGAGGAGATGAAAAAGATATTGATGCAGGAAGCTGCTGACAGCAATGGGATGATAAAGCAAAATTTTAGTGCCATATCCCCATCATACAGTGATTCGGACAGGATAGATTGTGAGAGCGGGAGAGATACCGGTAGTGATGATGAAAAAGAAATAGCAATTATCGGAGGGGGAATGGGGGGATATGATACGCTCACCATGGAGGGGAAAAGTGCATTAGACCGGACGGAAGTCATTATCGGGGCAAAAAGACTGACAGACTCTGTAGCCACCGTAGGAAAAGAGATTCTCAATTCTCATCATTATGATGAGGTGGCAGAGTACATTGCCAACACACAAAAAAAATACATTGTCGTGCTGATGTCGGGCGACTGTGGATTTTACAGTGGATGTACAAGTCTTAGAAAAGAGCTTTCTGACAGAGAGATAAAAGGAGTAAAGATTATCAGTGGGATTTCATCGGCGGTGTATTTGGCTGACCGGATTCAAGAGGTATGGCAGGATATGCATTTTGTCAGTCTTCACGGTGTAGAGAGTAATATCGTGTCAGAGGTGAAGCATCATTCCAAAACCTTTTTTCTGCTGGGGGGAAAAATTGATGCGGCTAAGCTCTGCCATCGACTTGCAGAGTTTTATTGCGGCGATTATCAGGTATGTATTGGTGAAAAACTGGGAAGTGATAGCGAAAGAATATTAAAGGGACAGGCGAAAGAATTTGTTGACATTGAGGCAGCGCCATTAAGTGTTATACTAGTCTATAATCAGTATCCGATACAAAATGCTATTTCCGGTATTCGGGATGAGGCCTTTGTCAGGGGGCAGGTTCCTATGACAAAGGCAGAGCTTCGAGCAGTTATCATGTCTAAACTGAACATTGAAAAATCAGAGATTTGTTGGGATATAGGCTGCGGTACGGGCTCGGTATCGGTTGAGATGGCAGGGTATGCTGTGTCGGGCAGAGTGTATGCCATAGATAAAAATGCGGAGGCAATTTCACTGACAGAAGAGAATTGTCGCCGGTTTGGCTGTGACAATGTTGTTGCCATTTGTGAGGATATAGCTAAAGTAACTGCCGAAGCTGATACAGAGAAGGCAGCCGGTGGAGAGAATAGGGAGAAGAAATACGCCCGTCATGATGAGCCTGAGACACCGGACAAGGTATTTATCGGGGGTGGCGGAGGAAAGCTTGAGAATATTTTTGCCTACCTGCTGCAAAGGAATCAGCGGTGCAGAATTGTCCTGACGGCAGTATCGCTGGAGACATTAACCGATGCACTGAAAATTTACAGAAAATATGGAATGGAACCGGAGGTAACACAGATTGCGGTCACAAGAACGAAAACAGCAGGAAAACATAAAATGTTCGAGGCCCTCAATCCTGTTTTTGTGATGTGTGGAATGAGAGTTTTAGAAGAAATTGATAATAGCAGAGAAAAGTGTGAAAAATACTTCTAAGGCGTCAAAAGACGCCGCCTAAGAAGTATTAGATTTCACACCGAAGAATGTCTCAGAGAGCCATTCTTCATTTATTGTTTGTGCCGCCGCCGGCGGGATGTCTGGAAGTTTGAAAGTAAACTTTCAAACCTGCCTACTGGGGGTTGGCCTGCGGTACAGGAGGCGCAGATATGAAGATTATTTTGATAAGGCATGCCATGACACGGGGCAATATGGATAGAAGATATATAGGTATCACGGATGAACCGCTCTGTCAGGAGGGAATAGAGCAGCTAAGGAAAAGAGTTACACAAGGGGTATATCCGGTCTGTGACAGGGTGGTGGTCAGTCCCCAGAGAAGATGTGTTCAGACAGCGAATATTATTTATCCGGGGAAAACCAAAGAGATAGAACCGGATTTTATGGAATGTAATTTTGGAAAATTTGAGGGAAAAAATCATAAAGAGTTGAGCAGTGACAAAGATTACAGATGTTGGGTAGAAAGTAACGGCACCATGCCGTTTCCGGGAGGAGAAAGTGTCACCGGATTTAAGAATAGATGTGCGTTGGCATTTGAAAATACGGTCAGCGCAGACTATCAATTCACCACCTATGAAAATATCATGAGAAACCGACGGAAAAGACAGAGCGAAGTAGCCGGAGAGGAGACTGTGGCAATGGTGATACATGGTGGAACGATTATGTCCATTATGGAGAGATATGATACGGACAGAAAGAATTATTATGATTATATGGTAGATAACTGTTGCGGGTATCTGATTGATTTTGATGGAGAAAGAATCAAACTGCTTGAGACAATTTAAGGTGTTTAGTCCGGCAGCTATTGAAGGGAGAAACATATGACAAAATATGAGCATGGCGGAAATCGCTTTCACAATCATGCGCGGTATGATTTTTCAGCCAATATCAATCCACTGGGGCTGCCCGGTGGCGTCGAAGAAATATTGACAGAGAACATCCGATATTTTACAGAGTATCCCGATGTTGATAACAGTCAACTGACGGATAGGATAGCACGTCGGTATCACGTGGATAGTGAATGTATTGTGTGTGGCAATGGGGCTGTTGAACTGATTTATAAGGCAATAGGTACAAAGCATCCTGAGAGGACACTGTTGGCGCAGCCTTGTTTTTCAGAGTACGAAAAGGCACTGTTAGAGAACCGGTGCCGGGTTAAATATTACCATCGAAGTGAGGAAAAGGCGTTTCAGATTGACGAGGACTATCTTGATGCCATGGATGAGGTGGATATGATTATCCTGTGTGAGCCAAACAATCCCACCGGGAATTTAACGAAGCCGGAGTTGTTGGGCAAAATACTTAGGAAAGCAGAAAAAAGACATATATCTGTCATTCTTGATGAGTGCTTCCTTGATTTTGTATCAGAACAGACTTATGAAAAATATGAGACTGAATGGATAGAATGTATGCGGCCGGAGGGGGATAACTGCCGGAAGGATTTATTTCACAGAAGCGGCGAAGACAGAGAGAAGATAGGAAGGCTTCTTGGCGTTGATGATTTTTTTAGTGAGAATATTCTTGTGATTAAAGCCTTTACCAAGATATATGCTATGGCAGGACTGCGGTTGGGATATGCATTGAGCAGGAATAAAGAATGGATACGCAGGTTAAGAGAATGGGGACCGTGCTGGAACGTCTCTGTGCCGGCACAGTTAGCGGGAGTGGTGGCAATCAAAGATGACAGATATATTGCCGATACAAGACAATATATAAAAAATGAGAGGGAGTATCTTGTAAGGGAATTGGAATATGCGGGATACAAGGTATTTGAATCGGCAGCCAATTTTATCTTAGTTTATGAGGAGCAGCAGGGGCAGGAGAATATGAAAGAAGTATTAGCAAAAACAGGAATAATGATAAGGGATTGCAGTAATTTTGAGGGATTAAAAGACGGCTATTACCGGATTGCTGTCAGAACACATGAAGAGAATAAGAGGCTGGTAGAGGCACTCGGAAAGAGAGACTAAAGAGGTATGGCGAAGGCAATTATGATACAGGGTACAATGTCAAGTGCCGGAAAAAGTCTGATTTGTGCGGCGATATGCAGGATATTAAGGCAGGACGGTTATCGGGTGTCTCCTTTTAAATCACAGAATATGGCGTTAAATTCCTTTATCACAAAAGAGGGAAAAGAGATGGGCAGAGCACAGGTGATGCAGGCAGAGGCAGCTATGGTGGAGCCGGAGGTATGTATGAATCCGATATTGCTGAAACCTACGACAGATACCGGCTCACAGGTGATTGTGAACGGCAGGGCAGTGGGCAATATGCGGGCAACAGAATATTTTAAATATAAAAAAGAGCTTGTGCCGGAAATCTTAAAGGCCTATGATGAGCTGTCGGACCGGTATGATGTGATTGTCATTGAGGGGGCAGGCAGTCCTGCAGAGCTGAATTTAAAAAAAGATGATATCGTGAATATGGGACTGGCCAAGATGCTGAAGGCACCGGTGATTCTGGTGGGGGACATTGACAGAGGAGGTGTTTTTGCACAGTTAATCGGCACGGTTATGTTGTTAGAGGAGGAGGAGAAAAATCTCATCAAAGGTCTTATTGTCAATAAATTCCGTGGTGACCGAAGCTTATTTAAGGAGGGAGAAAAAATATTGGAGGAGAAAAGCGGAAAAAGAATAGTGGGAGTGGTGCCTTATATGGATATTGATTTGGAAGATGAGGATAGCCTGTCCGATAAATTTGACAAATCCCGCAAGAGAGTGAAGAACAGTGACGTTGCCAAAATCAATATCTCTGTCATCAAACTGCCTAAAATGTCCAATTATACAGATTTTGATGTGTTTAACAGGTATCAGCAGGTAGAGGTTAATTATCTTGAGAATATAGAGGAGTTACACCGGCCGGATTTGCTGATTATTCCCGGCACAAAGAATACGATTTCTGATTGTGAATGGCTGAAAAAAAATGGGTGGGAGAGGGAAATTGTAAAATGTGCCGGAGAGGGAATCCCCATCTTTGGTATCTGTGGAGGGTATCAGATGTTGGGAAGTAGTATTGAAGACAGGTATGGCGTTGAGAGTGGGATGTTATCAGAAGAACAGTTGCCGGAAGAGATGTCAAAGCAATTTTCTCATAGAAAAATCAGTGGTATAGGGCTTTTACCGATATATACTGTTTTTGAGAAAGAAAAATATACAAGGCAGGTAAAGGGAAGGCTCGGACATGTAGAGGGGATTTTTGCGGAGCTGGAGGGAATGGAGATAGAAGGTTATGAAATCCATATGGGAAGCAGTATGGTTGACCGGTCGGCGGCAGGGACAAAAGGGGAAAGCTGTTCTGATGAGGAGAAGAGGAATTGGTTTAATGTTGACAATGTGTATGGAACCTATGTACATGGTATTTTTGATGCCGGAAGGATATCCGAGATTATTGTGAAAAAATTGTCAGAGCGAAAGCAGATAGTATTTGAAAAAGAAGAAAAATATGTCGATAGAAAGCAATATAAAGAAATGCAGTATGATAAGCTGGCTGCACAGGTAAGAGAGAATATTGATATGGAATATCTGTATCAGATTATTTTTGGTGATGCCGCAGGAGCGGGGACAAACTGAATGCCCGGCGGCATACCACAATAAAGTTTCAGCTTTTT
Organism: uncultured Lachnospiraceae bacterium; assembly: GCA_902767015.1. GTDB lineage: Bacteria > Bacillota > Clostridia > Lachnospirales > Lachnospiraceae > Bovifimicola. Next base: position 18,823 of record CACXFV010000071.1, read on the forward strand.
TTTAGCCGGAATGTGGGAAGAAGGCGCAGATGGAGAGTGACTGTGAAGCGTAACGCTCAATGCTGCATCGGAAGGAATGGTATATTTGAAATTGCAATATTTTACTTTATATGTTATTCTATATATAGTTTAACTAATCGGGTGTTAACAAAGAATAGGAATGGAGGATTTTATGAAGAATTATTTTGATTTAAGCGGACAGGTAGCAGTGATAACAGGCTGTTCAACAGGACTTGGTGTGCAGATGGCATATGCCCTTGCCAATCAGGGAGCTTCTATTGTGGCGTTAGCCAGAAGGAAGAATCTGGTGGATGAAGTAGCGAAGGAGATAGAAGAAAAATATGGTGTAAAGGCAATCGGGATATCCTGTGACATCACAGATACGGAGGCTGTGGAACAGGCAGTAGACGCGGTTATGAAAGAGTTTGGTAAAATTGATATCTTGGTAAATAATGCAGGAACAGGTGCCGTTGCGCCGGCAGAAGATATTACGGATGAGCAGTTTATGAACGAGATTAATATTGATTTGTTCGGAACCTTTAAGATGTCACGCGCTGTTGCCGGCAAGGCTATGATACCGGCAGGCTATGGCAGAATTATTAATATTGCTTCTATGTATGGTATGGTAGGCAATAAGATTGCGCCGGCATCACCTTATCATGCAGCAAAGGGAGGCGTTGTGAATCTGACAAGAGCCTTGGCAAGTGAATGGGCGGATAAGGGCATTACGGTTAATTCCATATGTCCGGGATACTTTGAGACACCTCTTACAAAAGAGACCTTGGATTCTGAATTTTTCCAGAACTATGCAAAAACCATGATACCCATGGGACGATATGGTAAAGAGGGAGAACTTGACACGACAGCGATATTCCTTGCATCGCCATTGACCTCCTATGTAAACGGCTCTATCATTCCTGTGGATGGCGGATATACTTGCATGTAAGCTGCCTGAAAATGTTATGAAAGGAGAAAAGTTGTTGATGACAGATAAAAATTACGAATTTAGACAACATATCAATGGGAGAAGGAAACAGTTTGAGACAAGAAAAGAGCGGATGATAGAGGACATGGACGCAAAGCTGGCGTCTGTTTCAGAACTGGCACTCGCGAACAGAGTATCAGTCATAGCACTGACGATATTGATTACTGCCATGAATGCAGCATATATTTTTGAAGCAGTTAGAGGAGACAGGTCATGGCTCTACACGATTATCGTCTGTGTGTTGGGATATGTGGTTGCAATAGTGGCATGGATTGTCTATCGGTTGAATAAGGAAACAGAGGTATTAAAGCACATTTTGGGAGTAGGATATGGATTATGGTATACATTCCTTATTTTTACGGCACACAATGAACTGGTATTTACCTATGGTATTCCGTTATTGATTGTCATTACGCTTTATAATGACAATCGATATACTTTGACGATAGGCGCAAGTATGGAGGCAGTTAATATCGCCAGTGTCGTTAAGGAGATAATGACCGATGAACATATTACTGCTGCCGATGTTAATATATTTGCGATTAAGCTGGTGCTTATGGCATTAACGATAGGCTTTTTTGTGGTTGTTTCCGCTACCTCAGCAAAGTTTCAAAAAATCAAGATGGCAAGACTGAATCAGGAAAAGAATAAGACCGCAGGTATGCTTGACCGGATTATTCGTATTTCCGATAATATGACTGACAATGTCTATGCAGTGACAGAGAAGATGGTAAAATTAGAGCAGTCAGTGAACCATACCATTATGTCCATGTCGGAAGTGACAGAGGGAACAAATGATTCCGCAGAATCCATACAGAGTCAGCTTCTTAAGACAGAAGATATTCAGAATCAGATTACAAAGGTAAAAGGGGTTTCTGATGAGATTACAGAGAAGATGGATGAAACATCGGGTGAAGTGACAAAGGGTAAAGAGAATATAGAAAGTCTTATGAAAATGTCTGATATTTCACAAAAGGCAGGAAATGATGTGGCAGATGCGCTGATGTCGTTTAATGAATATACCAAGAAGATGAATTCGATTATTGTTCTGATTAATGATGTGGCATCCCAGACCAGTCTGTTGGCGCTCAATGCCAGTATAGAGGCAGCGAGAGCAGGGGAAACAGGAAAGGGATTTGCCGTAGTTGCGACAGAGATATCGAACCTTGCCGACCAGACACAGAATGCGACAGAGAATATTACGGATTTGATTGGCAATATTAATGAGAAGTTAGAGGATATGAAGCAATCCATCGATAACCTGATTAAATGCAATCAGGAGCAGAGTGTATTTGCAGACAGGACAGTGGAAAGCTTCGAGACTATTTCAGATGGTGTTGGTATTGTAGAACAGCATTCCTATGAGCTTAAGGAAGTTGTATCAAGTCTTGATGTGGCAAATAAGGTGATTGTTGATAGTATACAGACAATTTCAGCCATTACAGAACAGGTATCGGCACACTCTAATGAGACGTATTCTATCAGCGAAGAAAATAAGGGAATTGTGGAGGAAATCAATACCTATGTTTCGAGACTGAATGAAGAGGCAAGAGCACTTCAGGAGATAGAAAAATAGTATCATTAATAGTAATGGCAGTTCATAATAAAGTGGCAGTTCATAATAATAGTGGCAATTTATAATAATAGTGACAGCTTATAAGAATGCACCGTAAGGTGCATTCTTAATATGTCAAAAAATATATCAAAAAATATATCAAAACCATTGATTGGCGGCAATGCAGGCAAGCAGTTGCAATGATACTGTGTTGGGATATGCACAAAAAGCATTGTAGAAATGAGGAAAATGATGAAGAAGAGTATATCGGTGTTATCTGGCAGAATTTTAGTGGTATTTTTCTTTTTATTTTTACTGATGTATCAGGTATCAGATATTGATCCTGAGATAGCTGTGAGGGAAGAAAAACAGTTGTTTTCTTCCGATGAGGAAGTACCGGCTCATGAAATTACTGACTTCATAGCATTGGCAGATATACCTTCCTATAGTGGCAATCCTTACATAGTCATTAATAATAATATTCCTTTTTTTAAAGAGGAAGATAATACCTTAGAAGCATTTGAATATTATTCGGAGTTAGACGAACTGGGACGATGTCAAGTCTCATATGCCAATATATGTCAGGAACTCATGCCGGAGGAGGAAAGGGGAAAAATCGGCTATATCAAGCCATCAGGCTGGCAGAGTGTTCGATATGATAATGTTGAGGGGGTGTATCTTTATAACAGATGTCATCTGATAGGATACCAGCTTGCGGGAGAGAATGATAATGAAAAGAACCTGATTACAGGTACAAGGTATCTGAATACAGAGGGGATGCTTCCCTTTGAGAATATGGTGGCAGACTATGTAATGGAAACAGGGCACCATGTTTTATATCGTGTCACACCAATGTATGATGGAGATAATCTTCTGGCAACGGGTGTACTCATGGAGGGAAAATCGGTTGAAGACAATGGAGAGGGGATTCAGTTTAATGTTTTCTGCTATAATTCACAGCCGGGTGTCAGAATTGATTATGCAGATGGCAGCAGCTCCCTAATACAGGAAGAGACAGAGACACCGGATGCAGCAGAAGCACCGGATAAAACAGAGGCATCATATGCAACACAACCACAGGTATATGTTCTGAATACAAGTACGAAAAAATACCACCGCCCGGAATGCCCCAGTGTGCCTGACATCAGTCTGAAAAATCGGATGGATTACTATGGTGATATTCATGAAAAAATCAATGAGGGATATGTGGGTTGTAAAAGATGCAATCCATAAAAATGATTTTTTACCTTGCAGGTCCTGTGGCGATAGTACCATCCTGAATGATATCATCATTTACCTCATTGCTGCGCCCCTTTTGTATCTTATGGATTTAAATAAAAAAATGACATAAACCGCACACCTTCAGTGTTCAAATCTATGTCATTCAGTGCACTCGATGGGACTTGAACCCACACCCGGGAACCCGGACATGAACCTGAATCATGCGCGTATGCCAATTCCGCCACAAGTGC
>CACXFV010000072.1 GCA_902767015.1 uncultured Lachnospiraceae bacterium
TGAGATGAGAGCTGCTCGTAAGAATAAGATTGTAACAGGTCTTCCGGATACTTATGGTAGAGGACGTATCGTTGGTGATTACCGAAGAGTTGCTCTTTATGGTATCGACCATCTGATCGCTGAGAAAGAAGCCGACAAGGCTAACTGCGGATGCGGTGTTATGACAGATGATATCATCCGTCAGAGAGAAGAACTTACAGAACAGATTAATCGTTTAAAAGAAATGAAAGTGATGGCTGAGTCTTATGGTTTTGATATTTCTAAACCGGCACAGACAGCTAAGGAAGCTTTCCAGTGGACATATTTTGGATATCTTGCAGCAATTAAGACACAGAACGGTGCAGCTATGAGTATTGGTCGTGTTTGTACATTCTTAGATATCTATGTTGAGAGAGATTTAAAGAAAGGCATCATCACAGAGTCTGAGGCTCAGGAATTAGTTGACCACTTGATCATGAAGTTCAGAATGGTTAAGTTTGCTCGTTGTAATTCATACAACCAGTTATTCTCAGGTGATCCGGTTTGGGCTACAATCGACCTTGCAGGTATCGGTGTTGACGGTCGTTCAATGGTTACAAAGACAGACTTCCGTGTACTCCATACATTAGAGAATATGGGACCTTCACCGGAGCCGAACATTACAGTTCTCTATTCTTCAAAGCTTCCTGAAGAATTCAAGAGATATGCAGCAGCAATCTCTATCAGAACAAGTTCAGTACAGTATGAGAATGACGATGTAATGAAGCCGGTATGGGGCGATGATTATGCAATCTGCTGTTGTGTATCTGCAACACAGACAGGTAAGGAGATGCAGTTCTTCGGTGCAAGAGCTAACCTTGCTAAGTGTTTACTTTACGCTATCAACGGTGGTGTTGATGAGAAGAGTAAAGTTCAGGTTGGACCTGCTTACCAGCCAATTACTTCCGAGTACTTAGATTATGATGAAGTTATGGCTAAATATGATGTAATGATGGATTGGTTGGCTGATATTTATGTTAATATCCTTAACCTCATCCAGTATATGCATGATAAATATTACTATGAATCAGCAGAGCTCGCTTTAATTGATACAGATGTTCGTAGAACATTTGCAACAGGTATCGCAGGCTTCTCACATGTTATTGATTCACTTTCAGCTATCAAGTATGCTAAGGTTAAGACAATAAGAGACGAGAATGGTATTGTTGTTGATTACGAGACAGAGGGAGAATTCCCACGTTACGGTAATGATGATGACAGAGCTGATGAGATTGGTGTATGGTTACTGAAGACTTTCATTGAGAAGGTTAAGAAGCATCACACATATCGTGATTCTGAGCCTACAACTTCTATCCTGACAATTACATCTAATGTTGTATATGGTAAGGCAACAGGTGCCATGCCTGATGGAAGAAAGGCAGGAGAGCCGTTATCACCGGGTGCTAACCCAAGCTACGGTGCAGAGAAGAGTGGCTTACTTGCTTCCCTTAACTCAGTAGCTAAGATACCATATGTATGGGCTCTTGATGGTATTTCTAATACACAGACAATGAACCCGGATGCACTTGGTCACGAAGAGGCTGAGCAGGTTACTAACCTTGTTCAGTCTATGGATGGATACTTTGATCAGGGTGCACATCATCTGAATGTTAACGTATTTGGTATTGAAAAGCTTCAGGACGCTATGGAGCATCCGGAGAAGGAAGAGTATGCTAACTTCACAATCCGTGTATCAGGATATGCTGTTAAGTTTATCGACCTTACAAGAGAGCAGCAGTTGGATGTTATCTCAAGAACATTCCATGCACATTTATAAGATATAATATAAAATAGCGATTATTTTGAATAAAGATGCTGGTTTTTGTAACAATATGTATTGCGAAAACCAGCATCTTTTAAAATCTGTATTTTTGAATAGTAACTTTTTGACAGAGCGATAGAAAGGCAGTTAGCGGTATATGAGTGAAGAAATGAATATGTCAACAGCAATTAAGGGGAGAGTTCATTCGGTGGAAACCTTTGGTCTGGTGGACGGACCCGGTGTCAGATATGTGATTTTTGTGCAGGGTTGCCACATGAGGTGTCAGTATTGTCATAATCCTGAGACATGGAGTTTGACAGAAGGCACAGAGATGACGGCAAAAGAGGCATTTGATAAGGCTTACAGGTATAAGAATTACTGGAAAAATAATGGCGGCTTGACAATCAGTGGTGGCGAGCCATTACTGCAGATTGAGTTTGTGACAGAAGTTTTCAGACTTGCTAAAGAGAAGAATATTCACACAACAGTGGACACAAGCGGTAATCCTTTTACGCAGGAGGAGCCATTTATCAGTCGATTTAATGCGCTGATGGAAGTGACGGATTTGTTTATGCTTGATATCAAGGAGATGAACGAGGAAAAACATAAATCTCTGACAAAGTGGACAAATGCCAATATTATCAGCATGGCAAAATACCTGTCAGAACATGGCAAGGAAATGTGGATAAGACATGTTCTTGTGCCGGGACTTACAGACGGGGAGGACGAGCTCAAGCAGTTGAAAGAATTGATTGATGAATTAAAGACAGTGTCTAAGGTGGAGATTCTTCCATATCATACACTTGGTTTGTTTAAGTGGGAGAACCTAAAGCTCGATTATCCGCTGGAAGGCGTTGCAGTGCCGACAAAGGAAGAGGTTGCGCGGGCAGAAGAGCTTCTTGGAATTAAAAAATAATTGGTAATGAAGTGTCAAAAACAGAGAATCATATAAAAGGAGCAGAAGATGCAACAGTATAATGTGACAGGCATGAGTTGTGCAGCGTGCAGTGCCAGAGTTGAGAAAGCAGTATCCCGGGTAGAGGGAGTTACCTCCTGTTCTGTGAATCTTCTCACTCATTCAATGGGTGTAGAGGGGGATGTAACACCGGATAAGATTATAGAGGCAGTTGAAAAGGCGGGATATGGTGCCACACAAAAAGGTGGGAATATGAGAGCGCATGCTGAAGGGAAAGAGGAGGCGCTGTTAAAGGACAGAGAGACACCGGCACTTTTGAGAAGATTGATGGCATCACTGGTATTTCTTATTGTTTTGATGTATTTTTCTATGGGACATATGATGTGGAATTGGCCGGTTCCCTCCTTTTTTGAGGATAATCCTGTCGCAATAGGACTGCTGCAATTATTGCTGGCAGCCATTGTCATGGTTATTAATCAGCGATTTTTTATCAGTGGATGTAAGAGTCTTCTACACCTGGCGCCGAATATGGATACGCTAGTGGCTCTGGGTTCGGGAGCGGCATTTGTATACAGTACATTTGCATTATTAATGATGACGAAGGCAGTGACGGAAGGAGACATGGAGGCAGTGATGACCTGTCAGCACGAAATGTATTTTGAATCTGCTGCCATGATACTGACACTCATCACAGTCGGCAAGATGTTAGAAGCACATTCTAAGGGAAAAACCACGGATGCCATCAAAGGTCTTATGAAACTTGCTCCCAAAACAGCCATCATTATTAAAAATGGTACAGAGACAGAGGTCGATATCTCACAGGTGGAAAAGGGAGATATATTTATCGTGAAGCCGGGAGAGAACATTCCGGTAGACGGTGTTGTTGTAGAAGGCATAAGCGCTGTCAATGAGGCAGCACTGACAGGAGAGAGCATTCCTGTGGATAAAGAAATAGGGGACAGGGTGTCGGCAGCCACGCTCAATCAGTCTGGTTTTTTGAAGTGTGAGGCTATAAGAGTTGGAGAAGATACCACATTATCCCAGATTATACAAATGGTAAGTGATGCCTCTGCTACCAAAGCGCCGATAGCTAAAATTGCTGATAAAGTCTCCGGAATATTTGTGCTGACAGTCATTGTCATTGCACTTATAACAGTTGGTATATGGCTTGTATCAGGACAAAGTATTGGATTTTCACTTGCCAGAGGAATTTCTGTGCTGGTTATCAGCTGCCCTTGTGCCTTGGGACTGGCAACACCGGTTGCGATTATGGTGGGAAATGGTGTCGGGGCGAAAAATGGTATAATGTTCAAAAATGCAGTGGCGTTGGAAGAAACAGGACGCGCTCAGATTGTGGTGCTTGACAAGACCGGCACTATCACTAGCGGAGAGCCGGTAGTGACAGATATTGTTGCCAATCCTGGGATTGAGGAGAAAGAACTGCTGTCTTGTGCCTATTCATTGGAAAGAAAGAGTGAGCATCCTCTGGCGAAAGCGATTACGCAATATGTAGCGTCAAGGAAAGAAGTAGCGACGTTTGAAGTGCAGGAATTTACAGCAGTTGCCGGAAATGGACTGATGGCATATCATCATGGCAGTAAATTGTGTGGAGGAAATGCTCAGTTTATTGCATCGAAGGCAAAGATATCGGAAGGATTCAGAAAAAAAGCCGAAACACTGGCAAATGACGGAAAGACACCTCTGTTTTTTGCAAAAAACGAGCAGTTACTGGGAATGATTGCCGTCGCAGATGTCATTAAGGAGGACAGTAAACAGGCGGTGCAGGCATTGAAAAATATGGGAATCCATGTTGTAATGCTCACCGGTGATAATGAGAGAACGGCAGAAGCCATTGCTAAGCAGGCGGGTGTTCATGAGGTGGTAGCAGGAGTTATGCCGGAGGGAAAAGAAAATGTCATCAAACAGCTTAAGGAGAAGGGAAAGGTTGTCATGGTGGGAGATGGCATTAATGACGCACCGGCATTGACAAGGGCAGATATCGGGATGGCAATTGGGGCAGGAACAGATATTGCCATTGATGCGGCTGATGTTGTCCTGATGAGAAGCCGATTGTCTGATGTCCCGGCGGCAATACGACTTAGCAGGCGAACTCTTCGCAATATTCATGAAAATCTGTTTTGGGCATTCTTTTATAATATTGCAGGAATCCCCCTTGCAGCGGGAGCGTATATTCGTTTGTTTGGCTTTAAGCTTCATCCCATGTTTGGGGCAGCGGCCATGAGCCTGTCAAGCTTTTGTGTCGTTACGAATGCCTTGCGGCTTAATTTTGTCGATGTGCATGATACCGGACGAGATAAAAGATATCATAGATATGATAGCAGTATTTTAGAAAAAGAGAAAGAGATGGAGGATATGATTATGCAAACAAAAACAATTAAAATTGAAGGAATGATGTGCGGACACTGTGAGGCCACCGTCAAAAAAGCATTGGAAGCGCTTCAGGGAGTGGAAAGTGCACAGGTAAGTCACGAGAAAGGAACGGCTGTTGTCGAGCTTTCGGCAGAGGTTACGGATGAAGAGTTAAAAAATGCAGTGGAGGAGAAGGACTATACCGTGACGGAGATTGTTGCCGGACAGTAACCGTCATTAACAAAAGAAAGGAATTTGCATATTATGGAATTGTGGGATATTTATGACAGTAATAAAAACAGAACAGGACGTACCATGAAAAGAAATGACTGGTGCCTGCAGGAGGGAGAATATCATTTGACAGTATTGGGTGTAATTAAGAGGAGTGATGGAAGATTTCTGATTACCCGGAGAGCATTAGATAAGGAATGGGCACCGGGCTGGTGGGAAGTTTCAGGTGGTGCCGCCATGGCAGGAGAGGAATCGTTAGATGCCGTTATACGAGAAATAAAGGAAGAGACCGGATTAGATGTATCTGAATGTGATGGCGGGTATTTGTTTTCCTATCAGCGGGAGAATCCGGGAAAAGGGGATAATTACTTTGTGGACGTATATCGGTTTGTGCTTGACTTTGATGAAAAAGATGTCAAAAACCAGCAAACGGAAACCCTTGGATATAAGATTGCAACACTGGAGGAAATCAAAGAAATTGCAGATTCCGGAAAATTCCTTCATTATGACAGTATAAAAGAAGCTTTTTTAAATTAATAAAGAAAAAAGTAGTTGACGAAAGTCAATTAATATAATATACTAGGCTGTGAAAAGTTAGATTTAACTAACTACAGCCTTTATTATTTTGAACTAACCCAGTGCTATTTTTTTGTTATTGAGTTAGAATTCACTAACAAAAGTAAAATGCAACTAATATAATTCAGATGCATCTAACTACATATTTTTTGGAATACTATATTATGAAAACGGCAGTTTAGCATCAGTTCTAAAATTGTAAGCAGGAGGATGATATGAGTCAAGAGTTACTTGAAATTTATAAAAAATGTAATAATGAAGATATCGTAATGAAGCTTGTGATGGAATGTGCGCCACTGTTATCCGGACTTAGAGCCGCCAATATCATTAATATAACAAGAAAAGAGTTCATGGCATTGAAACGTATTTTAAGAGGTACAGAGATTACTTTTTATCTTGTTGCGGCGTGTGGTGATAAGCTTTCCATGATATTGTACAGGGAAAGTGTCATGAGGAGTTATATGCTCCAGCCGAAAGTGAAAAAACTTTTGAAAAAGGTGGGATATCCGGATGATGACAGCATCTATGAACTTTTATACCGGTTTTCATTAAAGTATAATAATTTTATGGAGGGAAAAGGAGAATTTCCGCATGAGATGGGACTGTTTCTTGGATATCCCGTAGAGGATGTTCTTGGTTATATTGACAATGACGGAAAGAATTTTCTTGCTATCGGTTATTGGAAGGTTTACAAGAATAAGCGGGAAAAGACGATGCTTTTTAAAAAATTCGAGGAAGCAAAAGAGGTTATGATTACGCTGATTTCATATGGGTTGAATATCAAAGAGGTTATTAATATTTTTAGTAGCCAGAGAAACGCTTTAGAAATATGATAACTTTGGAAGATAGAGCATATTATTGTGCAGAAAATATTTAAAAAGAAAGGAATCTATCAAGATGAGTAAGGTTAAAGTAATTTATTGGTCACAGACAGGAAATACAGAGGCAATGGCGAAGGCTGTAGCAGAAGGAATCCAGGATGCCGGCGGAGAGGCTGAATTATTATTTGCTACACAGGTAAATGCTGACAGTATCAAAGACGATGCGGCATTTGCCATGGGCTGTCCTGCCATGGGCGCAGAGGTGCTTGAGGAAGAAGATATGGAGCCGTTTGTAACAAGCATTGAGGGCTTGGTTAGCGGCAAGAAAATTGCATTGTTTGGTTCCTATGGCTGGGGAGACGGTCAGTGGATGAGAGATTGGGAGGACAGAATGAACGCTGCCGGTGCACAGCTTGTAAACGGCGAAGGTTTAATCTGTCAGGAAGCTCCTGATGACGATATGATTGAACAGTGTAAAGAGCTCGGAAGACAGTTGGTTTAGTACAAAAGTAATGATAAGCTTTGGAAGGAGAATCTATGAGCATAGTTATCGTTGGCGGCCATGACAGAATGGTTTGTCAATATAAAAAAATATGCAAAGAGCATAAGTGTAAAGTAAAGGTATTTACACAGATGAGAGCGGATCTGAGTAATCAGATTGGTTCTCCTGATGTTGTGATTTTGTTTACCAATACGGTTTCGCACAAGATGGTCAGATGTGCTGTGACCGAAGCAGAAAAAGCGAATGCGGAGATTATACGGTGCCATACCAGCAGCGGTACGGCGTTAAATGAAATATTGACAAATGTTTGTGCATAAAAAAGATTAATTAAAAACGGCATTTTCGGACATTAATTCCAAAGATGTCGTTTTTATGTTTCGGTAATTGAAGTGTTGGTAACTATCGTATTCGCGGTATTCTCAGTATTCTATTCCGTGTCTTGCGGGGATGCCTTTGTCATAGGGATGCCTGACCTTACTCATCAGGGTAATATAATCTGCCTGACGAATAAATAAATCACAAGGCTCGCGCCCTGTGAGAACAAGTTCAAGTGCTGCCGGCTTATTCACAACCAATTCATCGATAAGGGAGTGGTTCACCACATTTAGTCTATAGGCGGCACACACTTCATCGAGAACGAGCAAATCACATTGCCCGCTTTCCACAAGTGATATAGCCGTTGCAAGATTGGAATCGTGCATTTCTCTGAGAATACCAAGCTCGTCAGAAGTCATATTGGATACAAATCCTAAATCAGTAGAATTTCTAAGCACTTTAATAGTAGGGATGTCCTTCATAATCTGTATTTCGCCGGAGGGACTTCCTTTTAAAAATTGAAGAAAGACGACTTTCATGTGATTGCCGGCTGCCCGTATTGCCAAACCGATGGCGGCAGAAGTTTTACCCTTTCCGTTACCGTGATATAAATGAATTAAGCCATTTGTCATAATAAGATACCTCTATTATTATAAATTCATATGACTTTTGATAAATGCTTTAATGGCACTAAAGCTTTCTGAACTCATGTAATGCTCCATTCGACAGGCGTCTTCGGTTGCAACCTTTTGGTCTACTCCTATCGCAATCAGCCACTTCGATAATAATTCGTGTCGTTCGTAGATTTTTTCGGCAATTTCACGACCGGAGGCGGTAAGCGTGATAAAACCGGCATCGCTCACATCGATGTAACCGTTGATTCTTAAATTCTTCATTGCAACGCTGATGCTGGATTTTTTGAAATCAAGCTCGTTGGCGATATCAATCGAGCGGACAACGGGAAGACGCTTACTGAGTACCAAAATTGTTTCTAAATAGTTTTCTGCAGATTCATTAATTTTCATTGTACCTTCATTCCTTATTATATATTTGGAAAATATAATCCGTTAAAGCCTCGCTTTCATCATTGGAGGCAGATGCAATTTATATGTAAGAATTATAGCATAATTGCAATTTTTAGGCAATCAATTATACAAAAATGTGTAACAACATTGTAACCATTCGGAAAAAAATTCTTGACATCTAACGAAAGTTAGAATAAACTAATATCGCCTTATGTGCTTGACAAATATAAGCGCATATATTATTATTGAATATATGAATAAGTGTTCATATGAAAGGATGTACAATAATTATAATAAAATATGTGATAAGTCGCTGTATCAGCGCAGAAAAGAGGAAGTATGTTTTTAAAAGTAGATAATCTTGAAAAGAGTTATGGAACAGGTGACAATATTGTAAAAGTATTAAAAGGAATCAGCTTTGAGGTTGAAAAGGGACAGATATGTGTTTTACTCGGAGCATCGGGTTCGGGTAAATCCACGCTGCTCAATATCATTGGAGGAATCGACACCGCAGATGCAGGCAGTATTACTATTGACAATGATAAGCTTCAGAATATGAGTGAAAAGGAGATTTCGTTGTACCGAAGAAATCATTTGGGATATATTTTTCAGGCCTATAATCTGATTCCAAATCTTACGGTGAAGGAAAATATTGAGGTTGGTGCGTATTTGAGCAAGTCGCCGCTTGACCTTGAGGAGTTAATCAAAGTGCTTGGTCTTTGGGAGCATAAAGACAAGATGCCTAATCAGTTATCGGGAGGACAGCAGCAGAGGACTGCAATCGGGCGCGCTGTTGTGAAGAATCCGGATATTCTTCTGTGTGATGAGCCGACAGGAGCGTTAGATTATAATACTTCTAAGGATATTCTGGCACTGTTGGAGGAGATTAATGAAAAATATAAGTGTACCATCATTATGGTAACACATAATGATGCGCTGAAGCTGATGGCAGATAAGGTCATTAAGCTGAGGGACGGCCAGATACGAAAAGAGTATATCAATGAAGTGAGAACAAAATCGAAGGATTTAGACTGGTAAAAATAGCCGGAGGACGGAGGTAGAAAATGAAAAATCCACTTACTAAGAGAATTAAACGGGAATTCTTACAGGAGATAGGAAAAAATATTGCAGTGTTTATTTTTATTGCAGCAACCATTGGATTTATTTCCGGATTTCTGGTTGCAGATAAGAGCATGCAGGTTTCCTATGATGAAAGTTTTGAAAAATATAATATAGAAGATGGTAATTTTGAAATCAGTGATGAAATATCAGAAGAGCTGAAAGCAAAAATAGAAGCATCAGGTGTTAAATTATATGAAAATTTCTATCTGGAAAAAGAGACTGACAAGGAGAAAACAATCCGAATCTTTATTAACCGGACAGAGATTAACAAAGTGTGTGTCTTGAAAGGGGAGCTGCCAAAGGCGGAAGGGGAGATAGCAATCGACAGACTGTTTGCTGTGAAGAATCATTATAAGCTCGGCAAAACAATCATAATAGGAGGAAAAGAGTATCGTATTACAGGACTTGTGGCACTGTCCGATTACAGTGCACTGTATAAAGATAATAATGAGCTGATGTTTGATGCCACAGATTTTTGCGTTGGCGTCATCACAAGAGAGCAATTTGAGCAGTATAGAGAGGGAAAGATATATTATTCCTACTCATGGAGCTTTGACGGGCAGAATTTGACAGATGAGCAAAAGGAAAAGCTGAACGAAGAAATAAAAAACACGCTGGTAACCGGCAATGCAGAGGTAGTGAATTTTATTGCGGAGAAGGATAATCAGGCAATTCATTTTACCGGCAACGATATGGGAAGCGATGAGGCAATGGTCAAGGTCATTTTATATCTCATGGTTGCCATCCTTGCCTTTATATTTGCCGTGACTACCCTAAGCACTATTGAGAAGGAGAGTGCAGTCATCGGAACGCTGCGGGCATCAGGATATACAAGAGGCGAGATGCTTAGGCACTACATGACACTGCCATTAATCGTAACAGTAATAGCCTGCATCGTGGGAAATGTTCTCGGCTATACATTTTTTAAAAACATCGTGGCGGATTTATATTACAACAGCTACAGTCTGGGAACCTATAAGACACTGTGGAATGCCAGTGCATTTATACAGACCACGATTGTTCCGGCAGCTATCATGATTGTGGTAAATATTCTTGTGTTAAGTACAAAATTGAGGCTTTCTCCTCTGAAATTCTTAAAACATGACCTTAAAAAGAATAAAAAATCAAAAGCCATGAAACTGCCGAAGCTGTCATTTATGATGAGATTCAAGCTGAGAATTATTCTCCAGAATATGGCGAATTATTTCGTATTATTTATCGGTATTCTGTTTGCGAGTGTGTTGTCTCTGTTTGGACTGATGATGATGCCGCTGTTAGAACATAATGAGGATATTATTCTTGATAATATGAAGGGGGAGTATCAGTATATCTTAAAGATGCCGGTGGAGACAGCAAATCAGAATGCGCAAAAATGCATTATGGGTTCACTGGTTGTGAATATGAAGGGCTGCCGAAAGGATGAGGTGACGGTATATGGAATTGAGGAAAATTCTAAGTACTTTGAGGATATCAAATTGTCAGACAGTACAGATAAGGTGGTGGTATCGGAAGCAATACTTGAAAAATTAAAACTGAAGGTCGGTGACCGGCTTAAGCTTAAATCGGAATTTACTGATGAGACTTATGAATTTGAAATCATCGGAAGCTATTTTTATCCACAGGGCTTAGCTATCTTTATGGGAAGTCAGGAATACAGAGAACTTTTTTCTCTGGAGGAGGGATATTTTAATGCTTATCTGTCAGAAGAAAAACTGGACGATATTGATGAGAAGCTGATTTTGACGAAAATCAACAGAGCGGACATGATTAAGGTAACCACCCAGTTAGAGGATTCCTTTGGGGGAATGATGCCGATATTTGCTGCATTTGCGGTATTGATGTCCATGCTGATGATTTACCTGCTCTCGAAGGTGGTCATTGAGAAAAATGCGACTTCTATCTCCATGGTAAAGATTCTGGGTTATAATGACAGAGAAATCAGCAGACTCTATGTCACTGCCACGGGAATTGCCGCCATTACCTCCGCTGTTATATGTATACCAATTTCGTATTATGCAATGCAGGTATTGTATTTCGCGTTTATGCAGGAATTTGCCGGCTGGGTATCGTATTATGTGGAGCCTGTGGTATTTGCAGAGGTGCTTTTGATCACAGTGGTATCGTACATAGTGGTGGCAGCAGTATTATTCAAAAAAATCAAGAAAGTACCTATGAGTGAAGCACTGAAAAATGTAGATTAAAAAATGTAGCAAAAAGTTACTATTTACTGATTGAAGCGAAGCAGAAAACTGTGGCAAAAATTTGTGAATAGTAACTTTTTTTGCGTTTTTTTATATATTTTTTTGTATATTTTGTTGAAAAAAAAAGCATATGATAGTATACTGAAAGAATAGTATTGCACGAAATTAAAAAAACTAAGGGAGAATATGGCATATAATGAGAATTTTTAACAAACAACAGGGAAAAAGTATAACAGAAAACGCAACACAGAAATCTTTGATTTCAAAAGTAAAGGATAGGTATCAGTCCATTGAGAATAAAAAGGTGACCGCAACGGTCATCGGTGTGTGGGCAGCGGCATTTTTATCAGTCATTGTTGTATGCCGGATGAATGATACCTCCAGACAGGCAGCGGGAAATCAGGATGTTATTATTATTGAATCACAGACAACGATGGCATACGAGACCGGCACAAGCAAGGAAGATTTGGTGAAAACTTCCGAAAAAAAGATGGTGACGGCCACTATGAAGCAGACAACCACACAGTCTGAGACAACAACCGAACCACAGACGACTACGGTAGCGCCTTCGGTTGCCGAGGCTATCGCCGAACGTGAGACCATACCGATTGAGAAACTGGAAGTAAGCAATGAAGTAATGTATGATGATGTGGTAATCGTCAAAAAGCCTGTAGAGGAGATTGTGGCAGCACCTGCGGATGACGAGCTTGTAGCACCGGTTGTCAATGTACAGGAATTGGTGACTACCAACTATCAGGTTGAGAACAATACACAGCCGGATGAGATTCTGGCAGCAGCTTCTACGGATACCCGTACAGTGCAGGATACACCGGTAGTGCTGACAGCAAAAGAGATTACTACCTATCATAACTGTATTGATATTTCCTATCATCAGGGAAAGATTGACTGGGCAAAAGTAAAAGCATCAGGGATAGAGTATGCCTTTATTCGTGTAGGTTATCGCGGATATGAGACAGGAAAGATGGGCAAGGATGTCAGATTTGACGAGAATGTCAGAGAGGCAACGGCGAACGGAATCAAGGTGGGAGTATATTTCTTCTCACAGGCATTGACAGAGCAGGAGGCATTGGAGGAGGCATCCGTCACTCTGAACTACATAAAGGATTATAAGATTTCCCTGCCGGTGGTTATCGACTGGGAGACAACGGATGGTTACAGAACCTATAACACAATCAGCTCGGACAGGCTTACCAATATTCTTTCCGTATTTTGTGACGCAGTAGCGAATAAAGGTTATACGCCTATGATTTATATGTGTAAGTCTGACTATTTAAACAGAGTGAATTATGCAAGTCTTGCCGCAAAATATGAGATATGGGTGGCATGGTATCTTGAAAAATATTATACAGACAATTATGCGGCGAATCTCTACAAGGAAGGAGATAAGATGCCTTCCCTGCCGTTTAAGTATCAGGTGTGGCAGTACACCAGTAAAGGAAGCGTGAATGGAATTGCTGGAGCGGTGGATATGAATATTATTGTGAATAATAAGAAAATCTATGAGCCAAAGCTTGCGCTTGCCAACAAAGGATTTACGGTCAATTTAAATGGAAGTGTGGACTTGATGCAGGGTGTTTCGGCAACTGATTTGGAGGGAAACAATGCAGTTAATCAGGTGACGGTAAATATCACGGATGACGCCGGCAAAGAGGTATCAAAGGCAAAAGCATTAAGCAGCAGCGGAAAATACACTGTCAGATATACCTTTAAGGGGGAGGGATTCTCTCTTGAGAGTACCGCGAGACTTTTTGTGAGAGATATTCCGAAGATTTATTTTGAGAACCGCGTATGGGCAGATAATAACATCAGAACGGTAACGTATGATTATGATGCATCACAGGATGTAACACAGAGTTATCATAATATAGAAGCATTGATGAAGAGTAAATTGTCGGCAGTATATTATGGTACACTGGAGGGAATCAGTGCACGTATAGACATACAGGACGGAAGGCTCGACGGACTGAAGAATATCATTAAGGACAATGTTATGACAGCGGGCGAATATATGGTAACATATACGGTAAATGATGGTAAGGGACTGACCAATTCTAAAAAGATTAAATTGATTGTCAATATTCCGCCGGAAGAAGAGACAACCGAACCTTCACAGGAGACTGAAACAGAAGAAATTGACAGCAGTGAATCAAAAGAAGACAACAGTGATGAAACAACAGCAGGGGGGGACAACAACAGATAATAAGGAAACAGTCATTACAGCGGCAGAGGATGCAGAATAAAAATATTGGCAAAGTGACATGGAGGTAGATTATGGCTGAAAAACAAAGAATATTGATTATTGATGATGACACGATTAATCGGGATATATTAAAAAAAATTGTGGAAAAAGAATATGATACAATAGAGTGTGCTAACGGAAGAGAAGGGATTGATTATATTTCTGAGCATTACAAGGAGCTCTCTGCTGTTCTGTTGGATTTACGCATGGGCGTAATGGACGGTTTTGAGTTTCTCGGTGTGATTAACAGTAATTTTTCATGGAAGAATATACCCATTATTGTCATCACGGCACTTACAGATAACGAAAGTGAGAAGAAGGCTTTAGAACTGGGGGCATGGGATTTTATCAGAAAGCCTTTTGAAATCGATATTATCAGAACAAGAATTAAGAATGCCATATACAGAAGTCAGTTGGCTGCGTTTGTTAAATTAAAGGAAATAGCAGAGTTTGATTCCCTTACAGGCTTATATAATAAGGACAAATTTTATACCACAACCAATGCGATGCTGATAAACAATAAGAACAGGCGTTTTGTGTTTTTGCGTTTTGACATTGAGAAGTTCAATATGGTCAATGCATTTTTTGGTATGAGTGGCGGTGACCGGTTACTGGTATATGTCAGTGATGAACTTCGAAAAAGGTATGAAAATATGAAAAATTGTACCTTTGGCAGAATTAAATCAGACATATTCGGTGTGTGTCATGAGTATGATGAATCCAGTATCCTTCAGGAGATATCCGATATCAGAGGCTTCTTGTCTAGGTTTAATCCGGAGTATGATATTGTTCCGAATATTGGTCTGTATGTGATAGAGGATAATAATCTGCCGGTAGCGACAATACATAACAGGGCAGAGCTGGCAGCAGAGCAGAGTAAGGATAATTACATCAAGTTTTATACTTTCTACAATGAAAAAATGGGAAGTGCTTTCATTAAGGAGCAGGAGATTGTCAATGAGATGCAGAATGCCATTGAGACCAATCAGTTCGATGTGTATTTTCAGCCAAAGTACAGTCTGCGAACCAATAAACCTTATGGAGCAGAGGCACTGGTAAGATGGTTTCATCCTAAGAAGGGTATGATTATGCCGGGAGAGTTCATTCCTATTTTTGAAAAAGATGGTTTTATCTCCAAGCTTGACTTCTATGTGTGGGAAAAGACCTGTCAATATCTGAGCCAATGGATAAAATCGGGAAGAGAGCCTTATCCGGTGTCAGTTAATGTTTCCAGAGTGAATATGTATAACCCGAAGATTGTAGAGATGATTAAAGGTATCACAGATAAATATAATATACCTCCGAGACTCTTGAATCTGGAGTTGACAGAGAGTGCTTACACAGATGATCCGGTTGTTATCAAGGAAGTGATTTCAAAGTTTCAGGCACATGGCTTCATTATTATGATGGATGATTTTGGAAGCGGATATTCATCACTCAATATACTAAAGGATATCATGGTGGATGTTCTTAAGGTAGATATGAGATTTTTATCGAATACAGACATTCCGGGAAGAGGAGAAAATATACTGGCCTCCGTCATCAGAATGGCGAAGTGGCTTAAGCTTCCGGTTATAGTCGAAGGTGTGGAGACGGCAAGTCAGACAAGATTTTTAAAGAGTATAGGCTGTGATTATGTGCAGGGCTTTTTCTTTGCAACACCGATGCCGGCAAATGAATATGTTAAGCTTGTGGATGAGAATAAAGCAGTAGAGCATGTAGAAGTAATATTGGACGATGACTTTGATACCAATAGTCTGTTTGTCAAGAATCCACAGATGGAGATGCTGTTCGGCAACAATATACAGCCAATTGTTATTTTTGAATTTTGTGATGACAGAATAGAGATAATGCGCGTCAATGAGGCATATTATAATATGTTGGGAGATAATGAAAGGGTGCTTACGAATGATGCGCCATTGTTGAATGTGGATGAGAGATACAGAGAGAATGTGTTAAAAGCCTTTAAAAATGCTGTCGACAATATGCAGGTCAGTGAAGTGGAATATTTGCGTAATACCAGAAATGGTATCGGCATATGGATAAAATTAAGGCTGCAGTTTATTCAGAAAATCGGTCCAAGACAGATTTTAATCGGAACGCTCAATGATATAACAGTTCAGAAGGAAATCGATAATGTATTGAATGTCTTTAAGACAGTAGAACCTCTGCATCATAAGAATACCGATACCATGCTGATCGTGGATGACCATAAACTTGACAGAACCATCTTAAGAGAGATGTTCCGGGATAAATTTAATGTCATAGAAGCAGAGGATGGTAATGAAGCCCTGCGTCTATTGAGGACAAACAAACAGATAGACATTATTGTGCTTGATCTGATTATGCCATATATGGATGGTCGTGCGATGCTGGAAGTTATGAAGAATGACAGAATCCTCAAGGATTTGCCGGTTGTGGTTGTCACCTCTGATTCCACCATTAAATCGCAGATGGAGATGTTGCAGCTGGGGGTTGATGACTATATTATCAAACCTTATGTGAAGGAGATTGTGATTAAGCGTGTAGAGAATGTGCTTGTTTCCCATAATAACAAAGACTTGATACAAAAAAGCAGTGTCATTGCAGATAAATTTTCAGAGATACTAAAATAAAGAAAAAGCATAAAAGTAAAAGTACGATATTGATTCTTAGAAAAAATTGTCACAGGGGGTAGAGACGTTGAACCATGCAACCTATATTCAGAATCTATTTTATTCATTTTTACAAAAGTCTGATAAGACATCCGGCAAGGTGATGTTTATTAAACACTATAATACATTGCAGCTTAATCTGGAGGATATCGAAAAGATTATTGGAGAAGAATATAAAGAGGGTCTGTTATATCACAGATTTTCAAAAAACGACATAAAAGAGCCCTATGAACCCTTTATGAATGGGATACGCTATTATTATCAGAAGTTTTTTTCGGATAGTATGACAGTGGAGGATTTCCTGAATAATTGTGAGGTGTATTCACTGCACAGGGATATATTTTCTTCTTATATGACTACCGGGTTTGCCAAGAGAAATGAGAAAATTATTGTATCTGAAACTGCCTTTGAGACAAAAAAATTTATGGAATCCATCATTAACTGCTATAATTTTGTTTCGACAAAAGCAGAAATATTGATGATTTTTAACAGATTTGAGTTTGCAGGTCTGTCAACTCTTAAGTTTATCAGGCAGCTCATAGAGAATGTAAGTTTGTGTAATATCAAGTTTATGGTGGTTTACAATGAAAAGAATCAACCGTTAGCTTATGCAGATGAGGAGTTTGACGGCATTATCGGTCTGGCGGATAACAGGGGGATTTTATTTGAATGGGAGAATGAGGATGAAGTCACGGTAAATGACTATCATTCCACCTTTATTCCGAATAGGAGATATTTCGGCGAATATATCAGAAAGATTAATAATCTTTACTATATGCTCGCCATTGATGATGCGCAATATTATATCAATCTTATTGATAAGAGGCTGGTGGAGGATAAGTTAGTAGTTGACAAAGCAGATATGTTTCGCTTATATGAGTATGCCTCCCTGTGTTTTATGCTTAAGGGAGATATCAATACCTCTATGCTCATGAGTGAAAAATTATTGTTGTTGTATGACAAAAATACAGATTTGATGTCAGATTACCGGTATAATTATATCTGTGGTCAGATTCAGATGTCACTTGTCCAATCAGACCTCACAAAGAAGTATGCTTCCAAGTGTTATGGGATTGCAGAACAGTTGCAGGATGAAAAACTCATATTTTTGGCAGAGGTATTGCATCAGGGTTCGCAGTTTTGTGGCTGGAGAGATGTGTTTTCAGTAGATTTTAACATGGTTAAGATTCAGGATGGCATGATTGAGAAATTCAGAAAGCACAGATTTTTTAACACGCTGGCTTACTACCTGATTTTCGGCTACGATAATGATGATGAGACGGTTAAGAAAATGGCAGATGGAATCCTTTCGGAGACCTATAAAGAGGCTATCCGGATTGGAAAAGAGTTGGGAAATACCTGTTTCCTTTTGTCAGCCTATACGAAATATATCATTATGTTTACGGAGAGAGGTTATCACAAGAATGCCCTCAAGTTCTATGATGAAAAGTTTAAGATTTTGAGTAATGAGCATAATGAGAGAAGAAAGGCACATCTGCTTTTGGGAATGGGTTACAGCAGTATTGTGGGTGAAGAATACAGTAAGGCAAGCAGTAGCTTCATGGAAGCGATTGACATTTTATATAAGCTGAGAAATCCTGAGGAGATTGCAGAGGCATTGTATAATATGGCGGAGAATTCTATCTGTGCCGAAGATTATGTATCAGCAGTAGAGTATATGACGGCAGTGTTAAAGATTCTGGATAATCTCGGAATGGAGACGATACAGATTTGTAACGCTTCTAAGCTGCATGGACTTCTGGCACTGGCATATTATAAGGCAGGCAATGAATACAAATGTTATAAAGAAGTAGGAAATCTGGAGACACTTATCAGCCATTTTATCAACAGTGACGGTAGTGAACAGGATTATTACAGATGGGATGAGGATTTATTTCTTTATTACATGTTTACCGCTATTCTCGAGAAGAACAGTGAGGACTATGAAAATGCAGGAAAACATTTTGAGAGAGCGATGATGCATTTCAAAAATTGTATCAGTGTGGCATTTTATGCCATTACAACCTTTATCAGTGAATATTATGATTATTATATCAAAATCAATAATTCCGATAAAGCCTTTGAGATACTTGATTTTGGAAGACAGTATTGTAATGAGAACGGCTATTTCATGAAGGCTAAAAGACTTTTGATGATAGCAGAGAATAAGAATTTTACCGTCAATTATCTTCCGACAGACTTTGGTGAAACGACAATTGATGACCTGGTTCAGCTCGCTTATAATGTGGGCAAGGAAAATCAATTATATGACAGCAAAAAGGACATCCGTTTTCTTTCTATGTGGCAGGAGATGCTTAACCGTGATGACTTGAAATATGAGGATATTATTAATAACTCCATGGCAACGCTGCAGAAGAATTTTAACCTTGACCAGATTTTATTTATTGAAGTGAATAAGCATGGTACTAAGACCATTTATCAGGATGTTGTTGTTAAGGATGAGATTGATTATGATGAAATTGTTGAGTTTTTCAAAATGAGAAAAACCGGATTTATTGCCAACAGGAATTCAAAGAATATTGTGGAATATGACAAAATCACGAATTTGTTTGACAGAAGCAGACTTGTCACCATCGTCGGCATTCCGGTGTACAATGATAATAATATCAGCAATGTTTTTATCGGACTTGTGAACATGCACAGGAATTTCAGACATAACAGAATATTAATGGATGAAGAACGGCTGATGATTATGAAGACAGCCATTATCCAGCTCACTACCGGTATTGAGAGAATTAAGAATAAGCAAAAGATTGTTGAAATTAATCAAAAATTAAATGAACTGGCCATTACGGATATGCTGACAGGATTATACAACAGGCAGGGACTTGCAAAGCTGATAGAGCAGTTCTCAAATCTTAATAATACAGTGGCAATTTTATATGCTGATTTGGATAACTTTAAGTATTATAATGACACCTTCGGACATGATGTGGGTGATGTGATTTTGAAGGAGTTTGCACGTGTTATCTCCGACATGTCTAAGAATATCGGCTATGCGGTGAGATATGGCGGCGATGAATTTTTGGTGGTTCTCAATAATATTACAAAAGAAAAGGCAAAACAGGTTGCAGAGGAAATCTATGAGGCGATGAGTGATGGCTTTGTGCCGATTGTCAGGCAGCATATGAAGAAGGAGATAGAGGTGCCGAGGAATAAATATGTATCCTGCTCCATCGGTATTGCCTTTTCAAAAGACGGTAAAGGTGACAGTATCGGAGAGGCATTAAAAAATGCAGATAAGGCACTCTACTTTATGAAGCGGGGCACTAAGGGTAATTATATCTTCTGGGAGGATATCAATGAAGCAAAGTAATAGCATTATTGTTATGGGGATAGTGCTATGTGTGATATTGGGACTTTTGGTAATTTGGAAGGAAAATTCAGGTGGCGATGCTGCCGCTAAGACACACGACCTACAGGAAGAGAAAAATGACAGTATCGATGATAAAGACAGAGAAGAGGGCAACATTGATATAAATACCAATGATATCAATATCAATGAAACAAATAGCAATGATATAAAAGATAGTGATTCAAAAGAAAAGGCGGAAAAAGCAGCTGCTGAAAATAGGGATATTGCGGTAGAGAAGTTGTCCTATTATCAGCAGTATCTTTCGGGGCTTGGCAGTGATAAGACACTGATGGAGTTCGTCAATCACTTGGAGGAAAGATATGGCGAAGAGGTGGTTAAAAAGCTGGCAGAGGATGACGGAACCTGTGATATTAAAAAAGCATTTTATGAGATGACAGGGAATTCTGTATTTGTTGAATTGGATGAATTTTTGGGAAATGGAGACTATCGTTTTACCATAGATTCGGAGCAGTCAGATGCCCGCATTACCTTTGCCGGTGATGTATGCCTTGAGGAGGATGGTTTTGTGATTGACCATTATGATACCACTGCGGGTCTTAGTGAATGTATCAGTCCTTCCATTCTTGCATATACCAATGCCGCCGATGTTTTCATGTTGAATAATGAATTTTCTTTCAGCGACAGAGGAGAACCTTTGAGGGGAAAAATGTATACTTTTCGGGCTATGCCTGAAAGAGTCTCCATACTAAAAGAATTGGGAACAGATGTTGTATCGCTGGCAAATAATCATGTGTATGATTACGGACCGGAAGCATTCAGTGATACGATTTCCTGCCTTGATAGGGCAGGGATTGTTCATGTGGGTGGAGGTAATAATCAGGCAGAGGCGGAAAAAGTTGCTTATCTGAATGTAAACGGTATAAAAATTGGTATTATATCGGCAAGCCGGGCGGAAAAGATACGATATACGCCTCAGGCAGGGCAAGACACACCGGGAATCTTTCTGATGTATGAACCGGAGCGATTTTTGACGCTGACAAGGAATGCTTCTGAATGCTGTGATTATCTGGTGGCGTTTATCCACTGGGGAACAGAGGACAGTCGGTACTATGAAGCTTATCAGCATGATCTGGCAAAAAATATTTTTGATGCCGGCGCAGATATCATTATCGGTGCACATCCCCATGTACTTCAAGGGATGGAGTATATCGACGGAAAACCTGTTATATACAGTCTTGGGGATTTTTGGTTCAACGGTGAGACGAAGTATACGACATTTGTTGCGATTGACATCGGTGTAGACAGATTGAATAGTGTCAGGGTATTTCCATGTCTGCAGAGCAATTACACAACGACCTTGATAGAGGAAGAAAGTGAAAAGCTTGCCTTCATGCAATATCTGAGAGGCTTATCAGCCTCCTTGAGTATCAGTGATGAGGGTATCCTCATTCCGAGTGAATGAAGTGAAATATGAAAGTGAAAGATAGAGGCGGAATACCGGTAAACGTTTATGGCTGAATTATGAAAAAAGTGCGCGATGGCGCACTTTTTTTGATTGGAGTCATATTTCATGGAAGCTTGTCATATATTTATGAAAAGACTGAAGAACAGGAAAGTGAGGGGAAATGTGACAGGTGGATAGAGCGGACAGTGTTTTAAATCTGTTTTCAGTAACCTTAAGAGAAATGTTTGTCGCTGCGGACATCAATTTTGAAAAGCTGATGGAGATACGGCTTAGAAGCGGACAACCACTTCTGTTGATGTATGACGGGAGAGAATATTATCTCAGTCAAAAAGGAGAAATGATGTTATGTACTCATCAGGAATCCGTCACTCTGACAAATCCATATCTCATCCGTCAAAAGGAGATACAGGAGACCCTTTCCTATGTCAGTAAATATTCGATGTATGCCTTTGAGGAAGAAATCAGACAGGGATATATTACGGTTTACGGCGGACACAGGGTCGGTATCTGCGGACAGGCGGTTATGGAGGAGGGAAAAGTCAAAACAATCCGATATGTATCCTTTATTAATATCAGAATCGCTCATCAGGTAAGAAAATGTTCGGACCACATTATGAAATATCTCTATCGGGAAAGGGAGGCAGTGTATAATACTCTTATCCTGTCGCCTCCCATGTGTGGAAAGACCACGCTCCTTCGGGATATCATCCGCAACATTAGTAATGGCATATCGGGGAGAGAGGGAATGAATGTGGGACTTGCTGATGAGAGAAGCGAAATAGCGGCAGCCTACAGAGGGATTCCACAGAATGATGTGGGAATCCGGACCGATGTACTGGACGCGATGCCAAAAACCTATGGCATTATGATGTTAATCAGGACCATGTCCCCCAGAGTAATTGCTGTGGATGAGATTGGCTCTGATGCTGACGCAAGGGCTATCCTGTATGGTGTTCACTGTGGCTGCCGTTTTATTGGGACAATACATGGTGATTCCGTAGAAGAAATCAGGAATAAAGAGTACATGAAGCTGATGCTTGAGGAGGGAATTTTTCAGAGATTTATTATAATGAGGAGGAATGATAAGGGTGAGAGAAGAGTACAGATTTATAATGAAAGATGGGAGAACATTAAGGAAGCGATGGTATGAGTCATGGTAAAGCTGTTGGGAGCGCTTCTGGTGATTCTGGCCGGAACGGGCATTGGATTTAAGGCAAGTGACAATCTGTGTCAGCAACAGGATATGCTGAAAAAACTTAAGAAAATGATTATCCTCCTTCGGGGAGAGATAAAATACAACAACACCTATATTAGTCAGGCATTTGAAAATGTATCAGACAAAATAGCAGCCCCTTACAAAGGATTCCTCCTGTATCTTGCCGCGAGGCTTGATGAAAATTGCGGAAAACCCTTTTCGCAGCTGTGGCGGGAGGCGGTGGAGGTGAAGTTAAAGGATTGCGGACTTGTGAAGCATCAGCTGCAAAAAATTTGTGAGCTTGGTGACATACTGGGTTTTCTTGACAAAGAGATGCAGCTTGCCGCTTTTGACCTTTTTACAGAGCAGTTAGAGGCAATGCTTGAGGAAAATTCCCTGAAGATGAAGGATAACAGCCGGTTGTATAAGTGTCTGGGATTTATGGGAGGCATACTGGTGGTGTTGGTCATCACCTAGTACACCGAATGTGTCAGTGAATTAATATTCGGTGTACCGGGTAACAGAATACTATTTTAGGGGAGAATAAAGGGAATATGGATATTAATATTATATTTAAAATTGCGGCAGTAGGAATCATTGTATCTGTCATTAGTCAGATATTGAAACACAGTGGGCGGGAGGAGCATGCATTTTTAGCCAGTCTGGCAGGTCTGATACTGGTGCTGTACTGGATTGTACCCTACATATATGATCTGTTTGAGACGGTAAAATCCTTGTTTACGCTGTAGCGGAAACAGTATTTTCAAACTATTTATGGGACCGGTATCAGGATTTGCGATAGCGTGGAGGTGTAAAAATTGTCAGTCATAAAGATTTCAATACTTGGTATGATTACGGTATTAATGGTGCTGCAGTTTAAGGAGACAAAAAGTGAATACGGTACCATGATTATGCTGGTTGCCTCTGTGTTGATTTTCGGCTTTGGAATATCAAAAATCAGGCAGATTATAGAGTTAATCAACAGTGTAAAAAGTGATTTTGGCATTGCATCGGGATATATCGGTGTGATGATTAAAATAGTCGGAATTTCCTATGTCTGTGAATTTTCAGCAGATATATGCAGAGACAGCGGAATGTCAACGTTGGCGAATCAGATACAGATTTTTGGTAAATTATCCATATTTGTCACAGGGATTCCGATATTTGTGCAATTGCTTGAGGCAATCGGTACCTTACTATAGGAGGTACAGCAGTATCGTAAGTGCTATCTGCGATATGCAGGAGGGGGTGTAAATGCAAAAAACAATATTTATATTGCCGGTCATTTTTATGCTGCTTGCGAATGTGGTACACATGTCCGGCAAAGCTTCTGTTTCCGGGACAGACGATATCACGGAAGACATAGAGCAATACTTTGATTTTGAAGATATAGAACAACTTTTGGAAGGAAAAGAGGAAAGTGTAAATTTTACGGAAATCGTCAAAGCATTTGCAAAGGGAGATACGAAAAGCGGTGCTGATAAATTTGTGGATATTATCAGGAAGAATCTGTTTCTTGAGCTGTCGGTCAATAAAGAGGCAATCCGAAAAATACTGGCACTTGCATTTGTCACGGCACTTTTTTCTAATTTTGCAGGCATCTTTAAGAATAGTCAGGTGTCAGATATGGGATTTTTGATATGCTATGTTGCCATTATGACATATCTGCTGGGTTCCTTTGCGGCGCTGTCCTATATCGCTTACGAGGTAATGAAAAACACGGCAGATTTTATGCAGGCACTATTACCGGTATATGCGGTGTCAGTAGGGGTGAGCGATGGACAGGCAAATGCCGCCTCCTACTATGAGATGGCACTGGGGGTGATAGGCATTGCCGAATTTGTGTCAATAAAGCTGTTATTTCCGGCAATCAATATTTATACGGGGTTATCGATGGTAAACCATCTCGGTAAAGAAGACTACCTCTCCAAAACCTGCGATTTGATTAAAAGTGTGGTGAATTTTTCGGTTAAGACAATGCTTACGATTGTTATGGGACTCAATATCATACAAAAGATGTTTTCACCATTGTCCGGTGGCATCGGAGGAAATGCCGCCAGAAATGTGATTAATACCATATCAGGAATTTCATTGGCGGGAAATGGCATTGCCGAGCTGCTATATGGAACAGGAAGAATTGTGAAAAGTACCATAGGAGGCGCGGGGGTTGTAGTCTTGTGTGTGATAATGCTGGTTCCGCTGATTAAAATGATAGTGTTTGTCTTGTCCTACCAGTTGTCGGGTGCTATCGTGCAGCCGGTTTCAGATAAAAGAATTACCAAGTGCATCACTTGTGTCAACGAAGGGGCTGTCATGCTGTTACATGTCGTATTTGCCGTCATGCTGATGTTTGTTGTCACGATTGCCATTATATGTATCGGTTAGAGGCCGCAACATATTTTCCGTTGCATGGAAACCGCTGTTATAAACCGTTATGTTAAAGGGAGGAGGATGACATGAGTGTCATTAAGGAAATCGCTATTTTTTTAATGATAACAGATTTGCTTTATATCATGATGAATCATGAGAGCTATCAAAAGTATCTGAAAATATTCTCAGGTCTTATATTAATCTTAATGATTATCAGACTGGTCACAGGCTTTCTGTCCGGCCATGAGCTTGAGGAGGAAATAGAAGACAGGCTGATGGAATATAGTATTGTGGAAGTGGACAAATCACTTGATAATGTGGAACAAAATGCCGGTGATACCATGAAAAGTATTTATGAGGAAAAAACCTCAAAAAATATAAAGGCTTATCTGGAAGCGAATGACATTGACATAGAAGAGGTAACTGTTGAATTTGAGGTGACAGAAAGCGCTCTTGAATTTAAAAATGTGACAATTACGCCCGCGTCATGGAAGGTGTCAGAGAACGATTGGGAAGAGATTGCACAGGCTTCCTCAAACCGTCATATTTCAGAACTTAAGAGAGATTATATCTGTAAGCTGTTAGAAGACAGGTATGAAATTGACAGAGAATGTATTGAGTTTAATGATTTTTAACTGCAGCAGGCAGGAGGTAACGGACTGATGGAGGATAATAAAAGAAATATCGACAGTATTCCTTCTAAGAAGGAGAACCGGATTTTTGACGAAAAGCAGTCAGGAGTGAAGAAACTGATTCAGAATATCGGAATGGATAAGCTTCTGATACTGGCACTCTGTGGCATTTTGCTGATTATCATATCTATTCCCGCCGGGGAGAAAAAGAAAACCACAAAAAAAACAAGTGAGAGTGCAAAGGAGGAGGTGGTGACCATTTCTTATGATGATTATTGCACAAGGTTAGAAAACCGTGTGGAAAATCTGTTAACGAAGATGGAGGGGGTGAGTAATGTAAAGGTAATGATTACATTAAAAGCATCCAAGGAGGAAATTGTGCTGACGGAGGCATCCTATGAACAGAATGACAGAAAGGAGAACAGAGACGGTGCTGTTGTCAGTGAAGAAAACACTTATAAGAATCAATCGGTGGTAGTGTACGAGAAGGATGCAAAAGGCAATACCATACCCTATGTTGTGAAAGAAAATATGCCACAGATAGAGGGAATTGCCGTAGTAGCCAAGGGAGGGGATAATCCGGAGAATATTTTAAAGATAACTGATGCACTTTTGGCATTATTTAATGTAGACGCGCATAAAATATCAGTAATCGGAATGCGATAGTCGCTAAAAAAAGTTTATGGAGGTAACATTGAAAGGCATAGTTAAGAAAAATCAAATTATTATTACGGCACTTGCGATTTTAATCGCAGTGGCAGGGTATCTGAATTACAGTGAGAAAAATATCAGGAATATGACAGGAAAAGAAAAGGAAGCATCTGAAACAATCAGTGATTCTGCAGCTTCCAATAATGCTTCTGAACAGTTAAAGGAGTTTGAGGAGGATACACTGTTAGAGGGAACAGACGATATTGTGAGCAATGATGGGGAGGACAATAATGAGGAAGTGGCAGGTGAAGTGACAAACGATACAGATACGGCATCCGAAAATGACGGCGGGGATGACACCATAAAAGAGACAGATATCGACGAAGTACCGGGAACGGCAGTCCTTACCAATGTGGGTACATTTTCTGCCAACGCCAGATTAAAGAGAGAACAATTAAGGGCTAAGAATAAAGAGACACTGATGAATATGATTAACAGCAGCAACCTGTCGGAAGAGCAGAAGAACGATATTACCAATGAGATGATACATATTACAAGGACTGCCGAACTTGAAAATGAGATTGAAACACTTCTTGAGGCAAAGGGTTTTTCAGGTACAGTGGTCAGCATTACCGACGATAATGTGGATGTGGTTGTCAATATGACAGATGTGGGTGATGAAGGAAGAGCAAAAATAGAAGATGTGGTGAAGAGAAAAACCAATATTCCTGCTTCCAGTATTGTGATAACTCCTATTAGTGTTGAAAATTAGTTGCAATTATTAACGATTTTGATATAATAAACATTAGTATGGACAAAATAATACTATGTACATTGATATGCACATGTGATTGGAGGAAGACATGGAAGAGAACAGAAATATACACACAATACATGATGATGGTAAGATTGGAGAAGTCAGCATTGCAGATGATGTTGTTGCCATCATTGCGGGGCTTGCTGCCACAGAGACAGACGGTGTTTCTGCAATGTCAGGTAATATAACGAATGAACTTGTTGCTAAGTTAGGAATGAAGAACTTATCAAAGGGTGTAAAGGCAGTTGTGACAGATGAGGGTGTCACGGTGGATTTAACACTGAATGTCAGATTCGGCGTCAGCATCAAAGAGGTGTCTTTGAAGGTTCAGGAAAAGGTGAAGAGTGCCATTGAGACAATGACAGGCTTAGAAGTGATATGTGTTAATATAAGAGTAGCGAATATTACAGTAGAGCAGAATGATTAATGATGATATGACAGGGTGCCTTACAGGCATCCTGTCAGTGATGTTATTGTGCCGTGCCTGCATAACATTCACAGTAGTGACACGATTGCGAATATCCGCACGTAAATTATAGATAACAGGAGTTGTATTGTTTTATGACAAGAAGACAATTAAGAACACACGTATTTAAGCTTTTGTACCGTACCTTTTTCTATACGGCTGAGGAGATGGAAGGTCAGTTAGCATTATTTTTTGAAGATGCAGGGCCGGAGATGGAGGAGCAGGATCAGGAATATATCAGAAACAGGCTGCGTAGTATTATGAAGCTGCTGCCGGAGATTGACGGGGCGATTGATGAAAAGTCTGAAAGCTGGAAAGTAAACAGAATGAATTATGTAGATTTGTCTATTATCAGACTTGCTTATTATGAGATATACCATGATGAGGATATCCCTATGGCAGTTGCCATTAACGAGGCGGTAGAGATTGCCAAAATCTATGGAGGAGAAGATTCTTCCTCCTTTGTCAACGGTATCCTTGCCAAGCTGCTATAAGCCGGTTACCGGAGAAGAACAAAGAGTTTTCAGAACATAGAAAAGAGGAAGCTATGGCAGGAGTCTATACAGTGGAACAGGCTAACAGATATATTAAGAATATGTTCGAGCAGGACTTTCTGCTTTCAGATATTTCTGTCAGGGGAGAAGTATCCAATTGTAAGTATCACTCATCAGGGCACATTTATTTTTCCATCAAGGATAAAGGCGGTGTGCTCTCTTGTGTCATGTTTGCAGGCAGAAGAAATGGTCTTCTGTTCCGGATGGAGGATGGGCAGAAGATTATTGTTTCAGGCAATATAGACGTATATGAGAGGGATGGCAGATATCAACTGTATGCCAAAAAGATTGAAAAGGAGGGCATTGGTGATTTATATAAGAGATATCTTGCACTAAAGGACGAGCTGGAACAGATGGGAATGTTTGCCGAAGAATATAAGCAGCCGATACCACGCTATGCGGATACGGTGGGAGTGGTTACCGCCGGAACAGGCGCGGTGATACAGGATATCGTGAATGTATCCCGCAGAAGAAATCCGTATGTGAGAATTATATTGTATCCTGTCAAGGTGCAGGGAGAGGGCGCTGCTGAAAGTATCGCACAAGGAATAGAATATCTGGACCGTCTTGGTGTGGATGTCATCATCACAGGACGCGGCGGTGGTTCGATAGAAGACTTGTGGGCATTTAATGAGGAAATTGTTGCCAGAGCAATATTTGGCTGCCGGACACCGGTGATTTCTGCGGTAGGTCATGAGACAGATTATACGATTGCAGATTATGTGGCAGATTTGAGAGCCCCTACACCGTCAGCAGCGGCGGAGCTGGCCGTATATGAATATGAGCAGTTGACTGCCCGGCTTGAGAGAGCCAACAGTGTAATGCTTTTACGGCTTCAGTCACGGGTAAAGGATGCCAGAAAGAGACTTGCTGACTATGAATGGCGGCTGAAACGGCTTTCGCCGGAATATATGCTTAACGGAAAAAGGCAGAGAGTGGAGGATGCAAGAATAAAGCTTGCAAAAAGGATGAAGGAGCTGCTGAAGGACAGGCGGCACAGTGTAAGCATTTTATCAGAGCGGTTAAGCGGGGTATCGCCGATTAACAAATTATCAGGCGGGTATGCCTATGTCAGCGATGAACAACAGCACGCTGTCTTGTCGGTAGAGGCGGTTAGTGAAGGGGAGCATTTGAATATATTTGTAAAGGACGGAAGAATCAGTGCTACCGTGAATCATAAAGATAAAAAGGATATCAACAATCTTTTTACGTGATATTATTGAAGGCTTATTTTGCCGCAGCAGGCGGCCTGAATGGAGGAAAAAATGGCACAGGCAAAATCACTGGAACAGAACTTAGCGGAGCTTGACATTGTGATAGAAAAAATGAGCAGGGAGGATATCTCGCTGGAGGAAGCCTTCAAACTCTATCAACAGGGCGTGAAGCTGTGCAAAAGCTGCAATGATAAAATTGATAAGGTAGAAAAGCAGCTTGAGATCATAGGAGAAGAACAGTCATGAAAAGTTTTGAGGAAGAATTAAACAATAGAGTACAATATATAGAGAAAGTCATTCGTTCATATCTGATTGATGAAAAAGAGAAAAAGGCGGACAGGCAGTCAGAGATTTATGAGGCCATGAATTACAGTATTCTGGCAGGCGGAAAAAGGTTACGACCGATGCTTGTATTAGAAGTATCCAGACTGTTTGGCGGCGCTGATGAGGATACAGGTTGTTTTATGGCTGCGATTGAGATGATTCATACCTATTCCCTTGTGCATGACGATTTGCCGGCGATGGATAATGATGAATACAGACGGGGAAGAAAAACAACTCATGTGGTATATGGCGAGGCAATGGGAATCCTCACCGGAGATGCTTTGCTTAACTATGCTTTTGAGACGGCGATTAAGGGAATCAGAACGGCTTCTGACTTACACAGAGCATTAAGGGCGCTTGAGATATTATCAGAAAAAGCCGGTGTATTCGGTATGATTGGCGGGCAGGTGACGGATATCAAATTTGAAGGTCAAACCGTCAGTGAGGGGATTGACAATGATATTGCTACCCTGGACTATATCAATGAATTAAAGACAGGAGCGCTGATTGAGGCAGCGATGATGATGGGAGCTGTTTTGGCAGGTGCCGGTGAAGAGGAGGTTGCCGTGATAGAAAGCGTTGCTTCCGATATTGGCAGGGCATTTCAGATACAGGATGATATTCTTGATGTGACAAGTACCAGTGAAGTGCTTGGCAAGCCTGTTATGAGTGATGAAAAGAATCATAAAACCACTTATGTCAATCTGTTGGGAATCGATGGCGCCGGCGAACAGGTCAAAATACTGACAGAGCGTGCCATGGGAAAGCTCCGCTCGCTAAACGGTAAAAACGAATTCCTGGAGAAACTGATAGAAAGTCTCATTTACAGAAAAAAATAGAGGCTGTTAAACGGTTATAGTAGTAGATAAAATGAAGGAATAGTTATGGTAATTGAAAAGATTAATGAGTTGAATGATATTAAAGAGATTCCAAAAGAGGAATATCCGATACTTGCAGAGGAAATCAGAACCTTTTTAATAGAGGCGATTAGCAGACAGGGCGGGCATCTTGCGTCGAATCTGGGAGTGGTAGAGCTTACAATGGCGCTGCATCTGGCGTTGGAACTGCCGGAAGATAAGATTATTTTTGATGTCGGTCATCAGGCATATACACATAAGCTTTTGACCGGACGCAAGGAGGATTTTAATACTCTTAGAAGCTATGGAGGGATGAGCGGATTTCCTAAGAGAAGGGAAAACGAGTGTGACTGTTTTGATACAGGACACAGTTCCACCTCCATTTCTGCAGGTCTCGGAGTGGTTTCTGCCAATGAGATATTAGGCATCCCGGGTACTGTGGCAGCCGTCATTGGAGATGGCGCCCTTACAGGAGGAATGGCCTTTGAGGGCTTGAATAATGCAGCACAGTTAAAAAGAAATTTTATGATTATTCTCAATGATAACAATATGTCGATTTCCGAGAATGTGGGCGGAATGTCCTCCTACTTAAGTAACATGAGAGCCGGAGAGATGTATAATGATATCAAAAACGGTGTGGTGGATACTTTAAACAGAATACCGGTGATTGGTGATAAACTGGTAAGCAAAATCAGAAAGACCAAGAGCAGTATTAAGCAATTGGTCATTCCGGGCATGTTGTTTGAAGATATGGGAATCACCTATCTCGGACCGGTTGACGGCCATAACGTTAATAAAATGGTAAAAATCTTTAAAGAGGCGAAAAAGTTAGACCATGCGGTTCTTATACATGTCATGACGAAAAAGGGCAAGGGATATGTGCCGGCAGAAAAGTACCCTTCGGTTTTTCATGGCGTGTCGCCCTTTCATATTGAAACGGGACAGCCCATCGCTAAGAAGGACAAACCAACCTATACGGATATCTTTTCAAAATACATTGTAAGGCTTGCAGAGCAGGATGAAAGTATCGCGGCGATTACAGCAGCGATGCCTGACGGCACAGGATTAAAGAAGTTTATGCAGAAGTTCCCGGAGCGTTTTTTTGATGTGGGAATTGCGGAGGAGCATGCCGTTACCTTTGCGGCTGGTCTGGCATCCGCCGGGATGAAGCCTTATTTTGCCGTCTATTCCTCCTTTTTGCAGAGAGGCTATGACCAGATTTTGCATGATGTCTGTATTCAGGATTTGCCGGTAGTGTTTGTGGTGGACAGGGCAGGACTGGTGGGAAATGACGGAGAGACCCATCAGGGAATATTTGATTTTTCCTATATGTCAAATATTCCTAATATGAATATATTTGCCCCTAAGAATAAGTATGAGTTGGGAGATGCACTGTTGTTCTCGAAAAGCTTTGAACACCCTCTTGCGATTCGTTATCCAAGGGGAGAGGCTTATGACGGACTGAAAGAATTTCGTTCTCCAATCGTGTTTGGAAAAAGCGAATATATTTATAAAGAAAAGGATATTGCCCTTGTGACCGTGGGCTCTATGGTGCAGGTAGCAGTGGAGGTAAGAGAACTGCTAAAGAAGCAGGGCTTCAATGTTACCCTTGTGAATGCCAGATTTGTGAAGCCGATTGATGAAAATATGCTGATGGAGATATCGGATTTTCATCGGATGATTGTGACGATGGAAGAAAACGTATTAAATGGCGGCTATGGTGAGCGTGTTACCCGATTCCTTGTGGAGCAGGAGAAAGATTGTGAAGTGATTAATGTTGCGATACCGAATGTCTATGTGGAGCATGGCAGCGTTGCGGTTCTCAAAAAGGAGTTGGGACTTGATAAAGACAGTATTGTCAAAAGAATATTGGAGAGATGGTAGTGCGATGCAGGAGGAAGCAGCATGAAAGAGAGACTGGATGTATTGCTGGTGCAGAGAGGTCTTACTGAGTCAAGAGAAAAGGCAAAAGCGATTATTATGAGTGGCTGTGTATTTGTGAATAATGAGAAGGAGGACAAGGCAGGGCAGAGTTTTGACGTTGATGCGGTCATTGAGGTCAGGGGGAATACCCTTAAGTATGTAAGCCGCGGCGGTCTTAAGCTGGAAAAGGCGATGGCGAACTTTGATGTCACGACAGAGGGCAAAATCTGCATGGATGTAGGTGCTTCCACAGGGGGCTTTACCGACTGCATGCTTATGAATGGTGCCGTCAGAGTCTATTCTGTTGATGTTGGCCATGGACAGCTCGCATGGAAGCTTCGCAATGATGAGAGAGTAATCTGTATGGAGGGAACCAATATCCGGTATCTGACACCGTCTGATGTGGCAGATATTATTGATTTTGCCTCTATTGATGTCTCTTTTATCTCATTGACAAAGGTGCTTAAGGTAGTATATGAACTTTTATCTGCTTCGGGGGAGATTGTATGTCTGATTAAGCCTCAGTTTGAAGCAGGAAGGGAAAAAGTAGGAAAGAATGGGGTTGTCCGTGATAAATCGGTTCATCAGGAGGTAATCGGCATAGTGATTGATTTCGCCGAACATAATGGTTTTCAGGTGATGAATCTGGATTATTCACCCATCAAGGGACCTAAAGGAAATATTGAATATCTCCTCCATATAAAAAAGGGAGAGGGAGAACCCTTTGCAAGGGAGTTCATTGCGGATATTGTCCGGAGGGCACATGAGGAGCTTATGGAATAAATGAAAAAAATCATCATTATTGCGAATGTATTAAAAGATAAAGAGCTGAGTATTACAAACAGAATCGTCAAAATATTAAATGACAATCAAATTGTCTGTACCATATACACTGTACCAAGAATGGACGGAGGGGATGAGGGGCATAGTGACATCGGTATCGGCATAGTGGAGGATGACACGGACTGCATTATTATCGTAGGTGGCGACGGTACACTGATTCAGGCGGCGCGGGAGCTTTCGGGAGCAGACGTTCCGATGATTGGTGTCAATCTGGGTCACTTAGGATATTTAGCGGAGATAGAACAGGATAATATTGAAGAAATGATTGATATGATTATTCGGGAAAAATATAGAATACAATCAAGAATTATGTTGGAGGGCGGCGTATACAGAGGAGGCAGGCAGATTTATCACGATATTGCACTGAATGATATCGTGTGTGCACGTTCAGCAAAGCTGAGTGTGATTGATTTCAAGGTATATGTCAATGATGAGTTTCTCAATGATTACAGTGCCGATGGCATTATTATCTCTACTCCCACAGGCTCTACGGCATATAATTTGTCTGCAGGAGGACCGGTGTTAGAGCCGGGTGCCAATATTATCGTCATAACCCCCATCTGTACACACACTCTGGGTGTCAGAAGTATTGTGTTGTCGGCAGCGTCTGATATTGCCATTGAGATATGTCCTACCAGACATTATGATGACAATCATTCCAGCGTGTATTACGATGGCAATGTGTCATACGCCTTAGAGTCGGGAGATGTTATCAGAATCAAAATGTCCGAACAGAAGACAAAGATTATGAAGTTGAACAGCATGAGCTTTGTGGAGGTGCTTCATAAAAAAATGAACTGACATGATTGGAATGGTGGAAGTTTGAAGGGTTACTTTCAAACTACTTATTGATGGCAGTATTACAAGCAGGGCTTGTGACATGCAGGAGGTAGGAACATGAAGTTTGAACGGCACAAAAAGATAATAGAACTTATCAATGAATATGACATTGAAACACAGGAGGAGCTGGCGAGACTTCTCAATGAGCAGGGATATAATGTGACACAGGCCACCGTATCAAGGGATATACGCCAGTTAAAGCTTGTCAAGCAGAGTGTAAATGGCAGACAGAAATATATTGTGCTTCAGCCGAAGCTTTCAGTGCCAAGCTCTAAGAGTATCGGTATTTTAAGAGAAGGCTTTGTGTCTATGGCGATGGCGCAGAATATCTTAGTGGTAAAGACCGGTGCAGGCATGGCAATGGCGGTGGCAGCGGTACTGGATGCTATGGAGTGGAGTGAGATTGTGGGCTGCATCGCCGGTGACGATACGATTATGTGTGCTATCTCCAGTGTGGATGATACTTTGCTCGTGATGGATAAAATTAATAAACTATTGGAAGACTAAGTGTGAAAGGATGAATGTATGCTAATTAATGTTAATGTCAAAAATCTTGCCTTAATCAATAAGGTGGATATATATTTTGATGATGGTCTCAATATCATGACCGGTGAAACAGGAGCAGGTAAATCTATCATTATCGGCTCTATTTTAATTGCGCTGGGAGGAAGAATCCCGAAGGATATTGTCAGGGATGAGAGCAAAGAGGCGCTGATAGAACTGGCATTTCAGATACATAACCCACTTATCAGACAACAATTAGAGAAGATGGGAGTAGAACTTGATGATGAGGGCAATCTGATTATTGCCAGAAGAATTATCGGCGGAAGGAGTAATATTAAGGTCAACGGGGAAAACTATACCACAGGTAATTTAAAAAAGATAACAGAGCTGCTGATTGACATACATGGTCAGCATGACCACCAGTCGTTGTTAAAGCCTTCGAAACAGCTGGAGATATTGGATGATTTTGCGGGCAATGAAATCAAACAACTGAAACAGGATATCAGTCAGGAATACAAATCCTACAGAGAACTGCAAAGACAGCTGGAGGAATTTGATATAGATGACGATAAGCGGGCGAGAGAGATATCCTTCTGCAGATTCGAGATAGAAGAGATAGAAAATGCCCATTTGGTGGAGGGCGAGATGGCAGATACTGAGAGTCTGTATAAAAAAATTTCCTCCTCACAGACGATTATAGAAAAAATGAATGAGCTGTATTCCCTCTTTGATGACCGGATGGGTGGTATATCAGAGAGAGTATCAGAGGCATACAGGATATCACAGTCTGCCAGTGAGTTAGATGAAGACCTGTCGGGAATTGTGGACAGTATAGCAGATATGGAGAGCATTTGTGCTGATACAAAGAGAGCTGTCAGAGATTATGTGGAGGAAATGTCCTTTGATGAACAGCAGGCGCGTGAAGTGGAGCAGAGACTTGATCTTTTGAACCGTTTAAGACAAAAGTATGAAAATGAGAAAAAATATACGGATCCTATCAAAAATATTTTAGCTTATAAAAGTGCTCAGGAGAAAAAGCTTGACCTGCTTGAAAATCTTGAAAGTAGAAAGAATGAGCTGCAGTCAGAGCTTCATAAAGCAGAGAGTGCACTGGAGGTCTTATCTGACAGGCTTACAAAAGTGAGGAAGACAGCTGCGTCAGAACTTGGGGGTAAAATTGTGGAGGTACTCAATGGACTGAATTTTTTAGATGCAAAATTTGAGATTCAATTTACTAAAAAGGGACAGTATACTGCCAATGGCTGTGATGATATTGAATTTATGATTTCTACGAATCCGGGAGAAGAGACAAGACCATTGCAAAAGATTGCGTCAGGAGGAGAACTTTCAAGAATTATGCTGGGTATCAAGACCATCATGGCATCAAAGGATGAAATAGAGACATTGATTTTTGACGAGATTGATACGGGAATCAGTGGAAGAACGGCACAGATGGTGGCAAAAAGGTTAAGCGAGCTCAGCGGATTCAGACAGGTCATCTGCATCACCCATCTTCCGCAGATTGCAGCCATGGCAAATGCCCATTTCCTGATTGAAAAAAAAGTAACGGATAACGTAACGCAGACCGGTATTGATAAACTGGAGGAAGAACAGTCTGTAAACGAACTGGCAAGAATGCTGGGGGGAGAAAAAATCACGGATACGGTACTTCAAAATGCCAGAGAAATGAAGCAGCTTGCCAGAGGTATTCATAAGTAACACGATCTGCAGCACTGCAGTAACTGAGTAACAACAATTAACAGTTTTTATTAAAGCCATCTGCATATAATGATTGTATGAGAAAAAATCAAAAACCTGTATGGAAAATTGTTTTTTTCAATCATATATGAGGGGTGGCTTTTTTATGCAAAAAAACGGAAAAATGATAAATAGCAGAAATCTGACAGACAGCAGAAAACGTGGTTATCGGGGAATTTTGCTTGTATGTTTAATGATTATGACATTTTTTACCACAATTTATTCGTGGCATGTGATTGATGCGGAGATACCGGATGAAGTCAGTGTGTTTTCAGGGGACGAAATTGTCATCAGGTCAGGACTGCCGCTTAAATACGAGCTTCCAGAGGATATCCTTGAGGTTGCTGCCATGTCTGAAAACAGTATGGTTAAAAATTACACGGTGCAGACAAAGTTGTTTGGAGTGATACCGGTAAAAAAGGTAAAGGTCAGTATCATTGATAAAAAGAAGGTGATACCCTGCGGATTCCAGATAGGTATCTATCTGCACACGGAAGGGGTTATGATCATCGACACGGGAGATGTGACGGATTTGAATGGCAATGTATGCTGCCCGGCGGAAAATATCGTTAAAGCCAATGACTACGTAGTGTCACTCAATGATATTTCCGTCAGCTCTAAATCCCAACTGATATTTTTGCTGAATAAATACGGAGCGGAGGATATTGTACTGGGCATCAGGAGAAATGGTCAGCTGTTAAAGGTAAAGATAAAACCTGTCTGCACCGGAGAGAATCAGTATAAGGCAGGAATATGGGTGAGGGATGACTCACAGGGCATCGGAACCATTACTTACGTCACAGAAGATGGCATATTTGCCGGTCTTGGTCATGGTATCAGTGATGTGGATACGGGAAAGCTGCTAAGCTCTAAGGACGGCATTTTATATGACGCAGATATCTGGGGCATTAAGAAAGGAGAAAAGGGAAGTCCGGGCGGACTTTTGGGTTCCATCACTTATGAAACACAAAATGAACTGGGTAAGATAACCGGTAATACAAATTATGGTATTTTCGGTGAGGCAAATCATAAACTTATGGAAAAATGCAAGGGTGAGAGCATTGATATAGCCCTTAAGCAGGAAATTGAGCCGGGGGCAGCAGTGGTGAGGTGTATGATGAACGGAGAGTTAAAAGATTATAACATTATGATAGAAAAGGTGGATTATGCAGATAACACAAAGGATAAAGGGATGGTCATCAGAATAACGGATGAAGAACTTTTGTCATATACCAACGGTATTGTGCAGGGAATGAGCGGAAGTCCTATTTTGCAGAATGGGAAACTCATTGGGGCGGTGACACATGTGTTTGTGGATGATCCCACCAGAGGATATGGAATATTTATTGAGACGATGTTGAGCGAATAGTAATACTGTATAGCTGAATTGTCACATGGATGTCGGTTGTTGTCGAAAAAAATTGCACAATAATGATTGCATTATTTTGGCAATAATTATATAATTGGTGTGCAAAATGGTTATAAATAAAGAATAATAGGAGGAATTAGGGGATTATGGAGAAAGTAGAAGTCGTCATTGCCGACGATAATGAGAGGATTTTGCAGTTATTGGAGGATATTCTTGCGCAAGATGACGAAATTGATGTCGTAGGAAAGGCGAAGAATGGTGAAGAGGCGATTCATCTGATAGCGGAGAAGCAGCCGGATGTGGCATTATTAGATATCATTATGCCAAAGTTTGACGGACTTGCTGTGATGGAGAAGATTAACGCGAAAAGTGAACTGAAGAAAAAGCCGATTTTTATTGTGTTATCTGCTGTCGGCAGGGAGACCATCACGGATGATGCTTTTGAATTGGGTGCTTTTTATTATATTCTGAAGCCATTCGATAATGAGATGGTGCTTAACAGGATTAAGCATGTCAAGAATACGATAAAACGTAAGAATATTGAGCCTAGAAAGATTAAGGCATTAGAGAACAACAGTCAATATATTGAGAGAAATCTTGAAAGTGATGTCACTAATATTATACATGATATAGGTATTCCGGCGCATATCAAAGGCTATCAGTTTTTAAGAGATGCCATTATGTTGTCGATTAATGATATGGATATGCTCAATTCCATCACAAAGGTTCTGTATCCGACGATAGCGAAGAAGAATAATACCACTGCCAGCAGAGTGGAGAGAGCCATCAGACATGCCATTGAGGTGGCATGGACAAGAGGCGAGATAGAGACGATTGATCATTTGTTTGGCTATACTGTTAATAAAGGAAAAGGAAAGCCGACAAATTCAGAGTTTATTGCACTGATTGCAGATAAAATAAGAATTGAATACAAATGCGATGCGTCATAAGACCCGGTACATAGTGTTATATTCACGGATATCCTATAGAAATATAAAAAAATCACTTTAAAATATGATAAAAATGAGTTATAATGTTTTCATGTATGTAAATATAAGCAATATTTTATCTTATTTTGGTTGGGAGGTTTTTTATGAAGAATATTTTATTCGTTGCATCTGAGTCCGTACCATTTATCAAAACAGGAGGACTCGCGGATGTTGTCGGCTCACTTCCTAAGTGTTTTGATAAAGAGCAGTTTGATGTGAGAGTTATATTGCCTAAGTATCTGTGTATGCCATGGCATTTTACGGAACGCCTCGAATTTCTTGCCTATTTTTATATGGATATAGGATATAGGAATAAATATGTTGGTGTATTTAAGCTTGTTCATGATGGAATTACATTTTATTTTATAGATAACGAGGCATATTTTGGAGGCCCGAAGCCGTATGTGGATTTAAAATACGATCTTGAGAAGTTTGCGTATTTTTCAAGGGCAGCCTTGTCGGTACTTCCGGTAATCGGCTTCAGACCGGATATTATCCACTGTCATGACTGGCAGACGGCACTTGTTCCGATTTATATGAAGGACAGCTTTAGAGGCGGCGAGTTTTATCAGAATATGAAGTCAATTCTGACAATACATAATCTCAAGTTCCAGGGTGTATGGGACA
This sequence comes from uncultured Lachnospiraceae bacterium, assembly GCA_902767015.1. Lineage (GTDB taxonomy): Bacteria > Bacillota > Clostridia > Lachnospirales > Lachnospiraceae > Bovifimicola. Next base: position 39,509 of record CACXFV010000072.1, read on the forward strand.
CGAAGACAATTCAGGAATATACGGGCTTATCTGACTATTATTTTACTATTGATAAGATGCGTGTCAAAGAAGATGGAAATATGCTAAAAGGTGGTATCGCCTATGCGGATTTTGTCACCACTGTGAGTGAGACCTATGCGGAGGAGATTAAGACACCATTTTATGGCGAAGGTCTTGATGGTCTTATGAGAGCCAGAAGTAACAATTTGTGCGGTATTGTCAATGGTATTGACTATAATGAGTATAATCCTGAGACAGATTACAGGATACCATACAGATATAATGCGATTAATTTCAGAAAAGAAAAAGTAAAAAATAAGCGAGACCTGCAGCAGCAGTTAGGACTTGAGGTAAATGACGGCAAGTTCATGATTGGTATTGTTTCCAGACTGACGGATCAGAAGGGTCTTGACCTGATTGCCTATGTGATGGACGAGCTCTGTTCGGATGATGTTCAGCTCGTGATACTTGGTACCGGTGAGGAGAAGTATGAGAATATGTTCCGGTACTATGACTGGAAGTACGGCAACAGAGTTTCTGCCAATATCTATTATTCAGAAGATTTATCACATAAGATATATGCCGCCTGCGATGCATTTTTGATGCCGTCTCTGTTTGAGCCTTGTGGTCTGAGTCAGCTGATGAGTCTTCGGTATGGTACGATACCGATTGTCCGCGAAACAGGTGGTCTAAAGGATACTGTGTGGGCATATAATGAGTATGAGAGTACAGGTACAGGTTTCTCCTTCTCGAATTATAACGCCCATGAGATGCTCAACACTGTCAGATATGCAAAATATATCTACTACAATAAAAAGCGTGAGTGGAATAAGCTGATTGACCGTGCCATGGCAGCAGACTTCTCGTGGAATGTTTCAGCGAGAAAGTATGAGAACCTTTACAATTGGCTTTTAGGATGGTAGAATTGTCATGAAGCGACATATGAAACAAAGAAAAAACAGGAATGATAACAGGCAGTATAATCGTGCAGAGATCATAGAAAGGTTATCCGGAGAAAGATGGCTGAAAAATCAGGAATGTCTCAAAGACAGAACATACATGTCATGTGTCTGTGATATTATGGATACAAAGCCATTTCAAAAGATGGAGGATTACATTCAGCACGGTACCACGACTACGCTTGAGCATTGCATCTCTGTCTCTTATCTGAGTTATAAGATTAGCAGATTTTTAGGTCTTGACTATGTCTCCACCGCCAGAGGTGCATTGTTACACGACTTGTTTCTGTATGATTGGCATACACACTGTAAGGAAACAGGCAATCATTTTCACGGATTTACGCATCCCATTGTAGCACTTCATAATGCGGATAAGTATTATGAGTTGAACGAAATGGAGAGAGATATTATAAAAAAGCATATGTGGCCGTTGACAGTTATTCCGCCAAAATCCAGAGAAGGGTATGTTGTTATGTATGCGGACAAATATTGCGGATTAATGGAAACTGTAGACAGAATTAAGAATGCACTCGGGTTTGTTTTTTTAATGGGTTACATTTAGAGAAAGAATGGAGATACGATTATGTGGAATTATCAGTTACCTATTTACAATGAGATTTTTTATAATGTTGCGTTATGGTTTCTTATATACAGTGTTTTTGGATGGATTGTTGAGTCGATTTATATCTCTGTATGTAACAGAAAGATAACAAACAGAGGTTATGTGAAGGGACCGATTTGCCCTATCTATGGATTCGGCGGCACGATTGCCCATCTCATCCTGCAGCGTTTTGCAGGGAACTATGTGGCGATTTTTATTGTAGGTTCTGTCTTTGCCACCTCCCTCGAATATATGACGGCAATGGCAATGATTAGGCTGTTTGGATGTGTATGGTGGGATTATTCCAACAAGCCGTTTAACTACAAAGGGATTCTGTGTCTTGAGAGTTGTGTGGCTTGGGGACTTTATGCAGTGATGGATATGAAGTTTTTATATAATACGATTTTCTTTATCATAGCACATATACCGGTGAAGTTTGGAAAGGCGCTGATAATATTCTCACTTGTATATTATTTTTCAGATTTTATCGTGACCACAAAAAGGAACATTAATGGCGAGATTGAGGGTGAAGAGAATAATATCCTGCAATACAGATAGACTGTCAGTTCAATGACTGAAACTACATAGTTGAAGAAAAGAGTCTGCATAAGTGGACTCTTTTTAGTGTCTGTAATCTTGGTGCAGAGCATCTTTAAGAAACTTACAATGCTTTGCAGGAAAATGGCTTTAAATCAGTATTGGCTGCAGGGATCAGAAAAAACGAACAGGAAACCGGTGAAAGAGGCGAGGAAATCACTTGGAAAAGCAGTTCCATCAGGAAATGGCTGAATGAGGATTTTATGACGGAAGCCTTTAATGAACAGGAGCAGGCGAAGATTGCGGTTACACAGGTAAAAGCTGAGAAAAATCCCGATTATGATACGAACCCTGGTAATGACACGGAGGATAAAGTGTTTTTACCTGGTATAGGGGATGTATGTAACACTTATTTTGATTCTAATGAAGAGAGAATCTGCGGTGCAACAGATTATGCCATTGCCAAAGGAGTCGTTACTTATGAGAAATATATGGATGATGATTATGTTGCCGGTGTTTGGTGGCTTAGAACGCCAGGTGCGAAGGTGCATACTTTTGCGGACGTTGTTTATGATGGATATGTAATCAAAGATGGTGTAGGCGTTTTATTGCCGAACCTCGGCGTACGTCCGATGATGTGGATATCATACACATTTTCTTAACTCCAACGGAACTGAAACTTTACTTCAGCAATGTTATTAATTATTTATAAAATGACACAATAAGATTGACTTTAAAATTAAAAATTAATATAATACATAACTATTGAGATGTTTTGTAAAATATGGAACTTTCATAGTAATGGTTGAAGAAAATAGTAAAGAAAGGATGATGTTGCCATCTTTCAACCGGCAGGCAGCAGAGGGTGAAGAAATGCTTGAATTAAAAGGTATTAGGAAAGATTATCCGGCGGGCGAAGGTGTTGTTCATGCACTGAAAGGAATTGATTTGAAATTCCGGAAGAATGAGTTTGTGTCGATACTTGGACCTTCCGGCTGTGGTAAAACCACTATGTTGAATATCATTGGCGGACTCGATAAGTACAGCGAGGGTGACCTGATGATCAATGGCAGATCTACAAAGGATTTTAATGACAGGGACTGGGATACATACAGAAATCATTCCATTGGTTTTGTGTTCCAGAGCTACAATCTGATTCCGCACCAGACAGTGCTTCAGAATGTTGAACTGGCACTTACTTTATCAGGAGTATCAAAGTCAGAGAGAAGAGAGCGGGCGATGAAGGCCCTTGAAGATGTGGGATTGAAAAGTCAGCTTTCAAAGAAGCCGAGTGAGATGTCAGGAGGGCAGATGCAGAGAGTTGCCATTGCGAGGGCACTGGTCAATAATCCTGATATTGTTTTGGCAGATGAACCTACAGGTGCGCTTGACACAGAGACCAGTGTTCAGGTTATGGAGATTTTGAAGAAAATTTCAGGAGACAGACTGATCATCATGGTAACACACAATCCTGATCTGGCAGAAAGGTATTCTTCAAGAATTATTCGTATGCTGGATGGAGAGATTAAGGATGATTCCAATCCTTTAAGTGAAGATGAGATAAGCCGTGAGAAAAAAGAGGATGAAGAGGCACTGAAAAATGCCAAAAAGTTAAGAAGGTCTTCCATGTCATTTGCGACTTCTTTTTCTCTTTCGCTTAAGAATTTATTTACGAAAAAAGGGCGTACTATTCTTACCTCCTTTGCCGGCAGCATCGGAATTATAGGTATTGCACTGGTACTGTCTATTTCGCAGGGCTTTACGAGTTATATTGATAATGCACAGGAGGAAGCATTGTCTTCCTACCCGCTCACTATTGAAGAGACACATACAGACTTGTCAACGATTATACAGACCTTTATGGGAATCGATAATAGCAGTCATGAGCATGAGGAGGATGCAGTTTACAAGCGTTCCGCCATCTATGAAATGATGAATGCATTGAATAATATCGAATCCACGGAAAATGATTTAAAGAGTTTTAAGGCGTTTATTGAGAAAGAGAAGGATGATGAGAACGGCGAGACAGAGCTTCACAGTGCTTTAAATGGTGTAAAATACACTTACCCGTTAGATTTACTTGTCTATACCAAAAATGTGGATGGAACCATCATCCGCTCCGATACACAGCAGTTGTTAAGGGAAATGCTTTCTGAATACATGGGAATGGATGTATCGGTAATGTTCGATTCCGGTCAGTCAATGTTCGGAATTGACACTTCTTCTATGATGATGGGTTCTAACGTGATGCTCTGGGAGGAAATGCTTTCCGGAGATAACGGAGAGACAATCAGCGATGTGCTAAAGAAGCAGTATGATGTAGTTTATGGTGAATGGCCGACGGCTTATGATGAGATAGTGGTGGTGGTAGACGAAAACAATGAGTTAGACGATATGACGTTATATGCACTTGGTCTTGAGCCGAAGGAAGATGTAGAGATGATTATGGATGCAGCATTTAACGGCATCCAATCAGAGGTGGAGGTAGATGACAGTCATTGGAGTTATGAAGAAATCTGTAATTCCGTATACAAAGTCATACTTAATTCTAACTGCTACAGTTATGATGAAAGCACAGGACTTTATAATGACTTAAGAGACACAGAGGCAGGTCTTCAATATCTCTATGACAATGCAGTTAATCTAAAGGTAACAGGTATTATCAGACCGAAAAAAGATGTTACGGCAGCCATGTTAACCGGCTCGATTGGTTATACCTACAAGCTGACACAGTATGTGATTGAAGAATCGAAGAAGTCAGATGTGATTGAGGCTCAGTTAAATAACAGTTCTGTAGATATTTTTACTGGACTTCCTTTTGATGAGACTAATGGCAGTATAAGTGACAGTGTCAAGGTAACAGAATTTATGAAATATATTGATGAGCTGGATGATGATGCGAAGGCAAAGGCTTATGTTATGATGATGAGTATACCATCCGATGAGCAGTTACAGGCATCTGTACAGCAGGCGATGGCATCCATGGACAGACAGGCAATGGAACAGACAATGCTTCAGGCCATGAGCCAGCAGATGGGAATGGATGAAGAGAGCATCAAAGCATATATCGAGTCGATGAGTGATGAAGATATGACGAACACCTTTACCCAGATGATGACTGAACAGATAAAAGTTCAGTATGCACAGGGCGTGCAGCAGGAGATGGCAAAGCTTGATACGGCACAGTTAGTGGCGGCTCTAAACGCAGCACTTGAAACCTTCACAGAGGAACAGTTTGTCAGGTTTTATGATGAAGTGATAGAATTTTCAGCTTCTACCTATGAGGATAATCTGAAATTGATGGGATATATCGACCTGGATACACCATCCTCCATTAATCTTTATGCTTCCACCTTTGAAGATAAAGATAAGATAGAAGATGCCATTAAAATATATAACAAGGGTAAGGATGAATTATCACAGATTTCCTATACAGATTATGTAGGTCTGATGATGTCTTCTATTACAACGATTATTAATGCCATAACCTATGTTCTGATTGCGTTTATCGCGATTTCACTGGTTGTTTCTTCTATCATGATTGGTGTTATCACGCTGATATCTGTTCAGGAGAGAACAAAGGAGATTGGTATCCTTCGTGCCATCGGTGCCTCAAAGAGAGATGTATCGAGCATGTTCAATGCAGAGACGATTATTATCGGATTTACGGCAGGTCTGCTGGGTGTCATTGTGACATATCTGTTGTGTATTCCGATTAATATCATCATACACAATCTTACGGGACTGAATAACCTGAATGCCTTTTTACCGATTGCTGCTGCAGTAGTGCTGATCTTAATCAGTGTTGGTCTTACCCTGATTTCGGGTATCATTCCATCAAGAAGTGCGGCAAAGAAGGATCCGGTGGTAGCATTGAGAACCGAGTAGTACCGTCACAAATAATAAAAACCGGTGTGATATACATTTTTATAAGCTCTGATGTATATCACGCCGGTTTTTTAGTTTATAATTGGCGCTGTTTTGTGCAGTGTTCTATTGGGATGCAAAATGAAAGAACTTATTTAAGCCTGTGTTTCGTCATTCTCATCTATCTCGTCAAGTTCATCCTCATCAACAAGCTCGTCATATTGCTGTGAATCCAACAGTTCGTCGAAAGCATCGGAAACAGCATCATATTCATCATCATCCATAATATTGTCGAGGGATGGCTCGCCATTTTCGTCCTCTTCATATCTGTATAAGAAGACCTCGCCTTCTTCTGCATATTCACCTTCAAGAGGAAGAAGGGCAATATAGTCCTTTTCACCCACAGGGAAAATGGTCAGCACGGCACATTCCAGTTTTTCACCACCGTCCAACTCAAGTGTTACGCAGATATCCTCATCCGGCTCAAGATCCATATTTTCTGTGTTTGTGTTTTCGTTATTACTCATTTTTAAAATTCCTTTCTTTTTATGGGGATGTTGTTACCTCTAACTTTATCAGATAGAAGGACAAAATGCAACTAAATACTTTAAAATATCCTTTTGGTATGTTAAAATAGTGTAGCAGTTTGGACGTGCCATTAAGAATGGAGATTATTATGAGTGTTAAAGAAGATGTACTTAGGATTTTAAATGATAATAAAGAAGTATATTTATCGGGAGAAGAGATTGCCGGTAGACTGGGGGTAAGCAGGGCGGCTGTCTGCAAAGCAGTCAAAGGACTCAACGCAGAGGGATATGATATATCCGGACTCAGCCGGCTCGGTTACAGGATGCATATCGGTGATGATATTCTCTCAATAGACGGAATTAATAAATATATAGATAAAGAGATGAAAGATGTATTTGCAATAGAGGTCTATAAGACCATCTCCTCCACCAATACGGTGTTGAAGGAGAAAGCAGTCAAGGGGGCAGAAGAGTGGCATATTTTTGTGGCAAGCGAGCAGACGGCAGGAAGAGGCAGAATGAACAGGACATTTTATTCCCCTTCAGACAGCGGGATATACATGAGTATATTGTTTCGTCCGAAGTTAAGCGCCCAACAGGCATTATTGATTACAACCATGACGGCAACGGCTGTTTCAGAGGCGATTGATGAACTGTTTCATATTGAGACAAAGATTAAGTGGGTGAACGATATCTATTATCATGGCAGAAAGATTTGCGGTATTCTTACCGAGGCCGCGGTCAATGTTGAGACGGCAATGTTAGATTATGCGGTTGTGGGGATTGGTGTAAATGTAAAAGCACCGGTTGGAGATTTTCCTGAGGACATCAGGAGTATTGCAGGTGCTATTTTATCAGAGCAGCCGGATGAAGCTGTAAGAGATAATGTAAGAAACAGACTGACAGCAGGGATTATCGGGAAAATGTATCGCTATTATGGTATGTTGAAAGCAGACAGGATGATGGGAGAAAGCGTCGCAGATAATGCCGGGAAGATGGGACATCAGTACGGATTTATGGAGAGTTATAAGAGAAAATCCATGTTGATAGGGAAAAAGGTATATATATTATCTGATGAGAGCAGAGAGGAATTGCTGGTACTGGATATTGATGACAATGCGGCACTGGTGGTGGAACATGCAGACGGCAGAATAGAAGCGCTTAAGTCAGGTGAGGTGTCGGTTCGTGAGAGCCAATGGGAAAGGAATATGTAAAAAATGTCTAAAATAGAAGTTAATAAAACGATGATGCAATTCTTTGAGTGGTATCTGCCAAATGACAGAGGTCATTGGAACAGAACGGCAAAGCTTGCAGGTGAAATCAGAAAAGCGGGAATTACCAGTGTGTGGCTGCCGCCGGCCTATAAGGGAGCAAGCGGCGTCAAGGATGTAGGTTATGCGGTATATGATTTATATGATCTGGGCGAGTTTAATCAGAAGAATACCGTTGCGACAAAATATGGGACAAAAGATGAATATTTGAATGCCATCTGTGAACTCAAGAAAAATGGAATTACCGTATTGGCGGATGTGGTGCTTGGTCATAAAATGGGTGCCGATGAAAAAGAACGAATATTTGCCTATGGTCAGGATGAGTATGACAGAAATCATGAAATTGCAGGAAAACAAAAGATTACGGTCTGGACAAAATTTACCTTTCCGGGAAGAAATGGTAAGTATTCTGATTTTAAATGGGACTGGACAAATTTTCACGGAACAGATTTTGATGCCAAAAGTCAGGAAAATGGAATCTACCGGTTTATTGGCAAAGAATGGGACAGTGATGTGGATGGAGAGTTTGGCAATTATGACTACCTGATGGGTGTGGATTTAGATATGAGCGATGAGGAGGTAGTGGAAGAGCTTAATCGATGGGGAAGGTGGTACTTTGAGTTTACCGGTGTGGATGGCTTTAGAATCGATGCCGTAAAGCACATTGACTTTAATTTTTTCAGAAATTGGCTTATGAAGCTCAGAGCGGATACTGGAAAAGAGATATTTGCGGTGGGGGAATACTGGAATGCCGAATTACATATCCTGCAGCGCTACATTGAAAAGACAGAGGCAGCGCTGTCACTTTTTGATGTTCCGCTTCATTTTAATATGTTTCATGCCTCCAGAAGCAATGGCTTTTTTGACATGAGGTATATTCTTAAGAATACACTGTTAAGTTACCGGCCAGATTTGGCAGTTACGTTTGTAGATAATCACGACACACAGCCGGGACAGGCATTGGAATCCTTTGTGCTTGAGTGGTTTAAGCCTCATGCCTATTCACTGATTCTTCTAAGGGATGAGGGATATCCGTGTGTGTTTTATGGCGATTATTACGGTATTGAACATGACGGGATTTTGCCGGTCAGAGGGCTTCGTTCACTGATAAAGCTTCGGGAGAATCATGCTTACGGTGTCATGCATGATTATTTTAATCATGACAGAATTGTGGGTTGGACTCGTGAGGGAATTGATGAGATTAATAATTCCGGACTGGCGGTACTGATGACAGTGGGATGTGGTGGCTGCAAGAAAATGTATGTCGGAAAGCATTTCGCAGGAAAATATTTTATAGATGCCCTAAAGAACATCCGACAAAAGGTACTGATTGATGAGGACGGATTTGGCGTGTTTACGGTAGAGGGCGGTTCTGTATCTGTCTATCGGCCAATGTATGGTCAGGTGATAGGAAAGCGGGATGAGGAGTTATTTGTTGACAAGGCTGAAAAGTCAGCCTATGCCGAGGTCATCGATGGCGTGGAACCGGAGATTATGGTGGAGAGTAATTATAAACATTTGGATGACGGTGTGGACAAAATACTGGCAGGCGAGGATACATCAGAGGAAACATCATCAGAGGAAACAGAGGATTAGTGAGAATGAAGATAAACGATAGAAAAGTACAGACAATAACATCAAGAATCACCAGACTGCGTGAAAATATGATAAAGCATCATATCAATGTCTATTATGTACCTTCAGACGATTTTCACGGCTCAGAATTTGTAAGTGAGTATTTTAAGGAAAGAGAGTATATGTCCGGCTTTAGAGGTTCAGCGGGAACACTTATCGTGACAGAGGACATGGCAGGTCTGTTTACAGATGGAAGATATTTTCTGCAGGCAGAAAATGAACTTACGGGAACAGATATTGTGCTTTTTAAGATGGGAGAGACCGGTGTGCCGGATATCAATGAATTTTTATTTGATAAGCTTGAAGACGGAATGACACTGGGCTTTGACGGAAGATGCGTGACGGCGGCAAAAGCACTTTCGATTCAGAAGTATTTTACAAAGAAGAATAAAAAGATATTCCTGAAGGGAGAGCTTGATTTAGTGGGAGATATCTGGGAGAACAGGCCAAAACTGCCGAAAGAGCCCGCCTATATGCTTGCGCTTTCCTATGCGGGCGAGAGTATTGAGAGTAAGCTTGCACGACTGCGAGAGGCGATGGAAAAAGAAGGGGCAGACAGCCTTATCCTTACTTCACTGGATGACATTGCGTGGCTTTTAAATATCAGAGGAAATGATATCAAATGCAGTCCCATGGTGCTTGCCTACATGATTATCACTGTCACGACAATTACCTTTTATTGCGGCAATGGAACGAAAGAGGACGATAAGCTTACAAAAGTCTATGATGCGCTGACGGAAAAGGGCATACAGATTAAGGGATATTTTGACATCTATCAGGATATAGAAGTTTTGGATAAGGAGACTTATGTTATTGCGGATTTGGATAAGGTCAATTACCGTCTCTATTGTTGTCTGAAACAGGACAAGATAGTTGATATCCTTAATCCCACCACGAGTTTTAAAGCAGTGAAGAACAGAATTGAAATTGAAAATCAGAAAAAAGCCCATATCAGGGATGGTGTTGCCTATGCACGATTTTTATACTGGTTTAAAAATATTTGTCACAAAGAGGAGATATCGGAGCTTGTGATTGCAGACAGGCTGCTTATGGAGAGGAAGAAGCAGGAGGGATTTGTCAGTGAGAGCTTTGAACCTATTGTGGCATATAAAGAGCATGGTGCAATCGTACATTATTCGCCGACGCAGGAGACAAACTGCCCACTTGGCAATCGTTCTTTTGTGTTGATTGATACAGGTGCCCAGTACTTTGAGGGTACAACAGACATTACCAGAACACTCTCATGCGGAGAACTCACGGAGGAGGAAAAAAGGCACTATACTTTAGTGTTGAAGGCGAATCTGGCATTGGGCAACGCCAAGTTTCTGAAGGGTGCCACCGGTGCCAGTCTTGATATGCTTGCCAGAAAGCCACTTTGGGAGAACGGATTAGATTACAATCACGGTACCGGTCACGGCGTTGGATATTTTTCTAATGTGCATGAAGGACCGAACAGTATCCGGTATCGTGTGGGAGAAGGGAAAAATGTCAGCATTCCCTTTGAAGCAGGAATGATATCCTCTAACGAGCCGGGCTTATACATCACGAATCAATATGGTATCCGGTTGGAAAATATGATTGTCTGTGTGGAAAGGGAGAACAATGCCTTTGGGTGCTTTTTGGAATTTGATACACTTACACTGGTTCCGTTTGAGCTGGAGGCTATTATACCGGAGATGCTAAGTGACAAGGAGAAGGTGCTGTTAAACAGCTATCACGCAAGAGTTTATAAAGAAATCTCTCCTTATCTGGATGAGGAAGAAAAAAGCTGTCTGGCAGCTATGACAAGAGAGGTTGCGCTTCAACAGGACAGCAAGCTAAATGCCGGCTGATTATACTGCCGGCATCTGGCTCGGTAGCCGCATTTTACTGTTCTGTCAAAACTTACACTGCCGGCAGACCTACTTGCCATGCATCATTCGTGAAATTCGGATGATGTTATCCATCTGGTTGACCTGTGCCGGACTCATATTCTTTTTAAGGGCATTGATAATGAGTGTTGTCTCTGCGTCGGTGAAATTGATTCCTTTGGCATTGGCACTTGAGGTGGCATTCAGTAGAAATTGTACCATGTTATCAGGAGAAACATTTTGAGATTGCTTCAAAATGTCCGTGAGAAGATTGATTTTCTCAGGTGCAATGCCCCCTATAGGTTGATTGTTGCTTTGTTCCATATTTTATACCTGTGCCGTTTGATTGTGCTGATGGGCAACGGCAATTTCCTTTCTGAAAAATAATGATTTGAATATAACATAAGAATTACTTCTGATAATTCTGTGCTGCCAAAAGGCTGCGTAAAGCGTCAATACTGTTGCTTATGTCAAAGTCTTGTGTGGTATTGTTTTCTGAGGCTGTCTCATCAGTAGCCGTATTGATTGTTTTGTCAGCGTTATTTACTGCAGCATCCACATCAGTCTTTGTGGCGGTATCGGCAGCAACATCCTTTGCAGCCTCTGTAGCTTCCTTTCTTAGTAAATCAGCGAAAAGCTGGTTTTGGTCAGGACTGCTGCTGAAAGCTGCATTTCCCATCATGCTGTTTAATAATGCCGATGGATTGTTTCCGACAGATTGATACAGATGGATGGCATTCGTGACATTCATAAAAGTATTAATCATATCCGCTTCATTTTTGTCAAGATATGGTTTTATGGCAAAAAGCAAATCTGAAATTTGGAAGGGGGTATTTTGTCCTCCGTTCAGTTCGCAGGCAGAAATTGTAGCATCAAGTGAATGGCTCAGATTGTTAAACATATTATGAAACTCGCTGACTTTCACAAAGTAGGATAAATTTTTCTGAAGGGCCACAGGAAAAAAAGGAAGTGCAGCCTTTAGTATATTCAGATTTTTTGTTGAAACAAAATTATTCATCACGCGCCTCATTTCTGTATTGGTGTAATGGTATGAGCTTACAGCTGTATAATAGAGTATATGAAATTCTTATCGGAAATATGAATCAGGATAGATTCCGAGAAATTTAAAGCATGCAAGAAGTATAAAAAAATTTGGCGAATTTTTACATTTGATACAAGCTTCATCATATTCATAGATGGTATCCTCTGTTTCAATGATATTAGGGGCGTATTCCTTCACACTGGCACCTCCTGCCTATTATTAACTTAATAAGGGATTTGTCACTGTGGTAATAAGTGGCAAATCCCTTTTTTTGGCTTTGGTAAAGCTTAATACCGGCTGTTAAGAGGCAAAATCAAATTAGCATCCGCAGCCTAAGAAGTTGTTGTTATTGTTGCCGTTGCAGAGGCAGGAAATCAATAAAATCCAGATAATGCAGTCACAACTTCCGTTGTTGTTTCCTAAAATACCATTTCCATTGCCGTTACCGCCGCAGCAGAAGAGAAGAATAAGTATTAAGCAAAGACTATTGTTTCCTCCGTAGTTATCATTGCAGCCACCGCCACAGTTTGTTGCAGCTAAATCACTCATTTTAAATCCTCCAAATTTTGTTTACACTTCATTGTATGTGGGATAGCTTGGTCAGTTTCCTATTTTTTTAAAAATTTCTCAAGTGCATTTCTTAACTTAGTATTATAGATGACAAAATGTACGACGGGGGCAGAAAGCTTGTTGATAATCATCCATTTTCCCTTACTGTGATAAAAGTCAATGTTGCGAAAACGTTCTTCACTGATTTTGGTGATATGACAAGAAGCTTCTTTGTATTGCTCTTCCATAAATTCCAGAAATTTTTCTTCTTCCTGTTCCCTGAATATCTTCATCAGCGGTTTTGCCTGTGACAGAAGCCCCGCTGACTTTTGATGGAAAAATTTTATTTCATCCTTTTGCGTGGTATAATACAGCCTGCAATCATCAGGATTATTTTTCAGACACTCACCGGTTAACACCGCAGAATCACAGGTGCAGTGCATAAAAGATACTACCTCGGAGAGTGGTTTTTCAAAATAGTATGGGGAAATATCCCCAAGCATATAAAGGGGAAGCCAACTCTCCAGTCCCAAAAGTATTTCATTCAGTGGTCTGTGAATATCATGAATAATATTCAGGTGTCTTCCTCTCTTTAAAAGGAGACTCATGGCAATCATCCATTTTCTCTTTAAGTCTTCATCACGTATGATTTCATTCATAGGCATCTCGCTAAATAAAAATACATCACTCTCAGATTTGGAGGTGATGGCAGACATCATGAATTTTGTTTCTGCCGGCCGCATTTCATTAATACCGTAAAAAAGCTTGTTTTTGACAAGCTGCATGGGTACGGATGGAATGAAAAGCTTACTGTTTAATATATCCATATACTGTTCTGAATTGACATTATCAAAATTCTTCAAGAACTGGTCAATCGCCATGTGATAGCTTTCTTCATTAGTCTGAAGCCAATGGAAAAGCTTTTCTTTTAATAACTCGTTACTATCTGTCTGTTCTTGTCCGATTCCGAGAATCCGTGCCATGACAACTTTGTCACTCTCTTTGGTATAATGTTTGATGATATAATTACAAAACTCCTCGCTGAATTGATTCAAATCAGCCGGTTTACGGGTGCCGCTTTTGATTCTGGAGATAAAGGAGGCATCATAATTGATTTCGGCTGCAAATTTAGAGATATTAATATCCAGCAGATGAATCAGTCTGTTGAAATTATTATGAAAGATATCAAAATCAATTGTTTCTGAATAAATCGCTTTGCGAAAAACTTTCTCAAGGTCTTCTCGGTCAAGCTCCAGTCCCTTATTCCGGTATACCTTTAACAGCCCCTCTACCAATTGATAGAATTGTTGACTGTCAGTTTTGGGAATCCGCTTTCCGCTTCGGTATCTGCTGATTAAAGAAGTGGATAAATCTGCACTTGCAGCCAGCTCTGCCGATGTGCAGTCAACAATTTCGATATATTTATTTAATTCGTCATTAAATGCCATAGGGCGCCTCCCGATGATTACAAATTATGCTAAAATATAGTGATGTTATTATAAGCCTGACAATGATATTATTACAAAAAGTTGCCATATTAGGCATTGCCATCTTGGCAACATCTCTGTATATCATAGTGATTTGGTAAAATACTTCTTCCTCAAGGTATACAGAAAGGAAGCTATTAAGTGTTTTAGTGATTCTTGGTCTTACGGCATGTAATCTGATAAATGATGTAAGAACAGATATAGCGAATGAAAAGTATGCAAAGAAATTATCGAAAAAAGTTGTCAAATATATTAAAGATAATGATGTAGGAGAAATGAAAGCACTTTTTTGTGAATATTATCAAAACAATTTTAAACTTGAAGAAGAAATAGAGTATTTTTTTGATAGTATTGACGGAAAAACTCTTTCTTATGAGTTTAAATGTTATGGAGAAGATGGTTCTGTCAGAGATGGAAAATAGACAAAACAATCATCGATAATCAGATTAGAAAATATAAAAACTGATTTAGGAAAAGAGTATAATATTTCAATTAGTGAATATCTAAAATATGAAGATGATAAATCAAAGGAAGGAATATATGGTTTGGAAGTAAGAGATGCAGATAGAAAAAGGATTGCATCAATTTATCACGAATATTAGGTGGAGAAAAGTCAATATGAAGAAAAGCGAGTATGGTTAGCATTGTGAAAAAAAGTAAAGAAGATACTTATATTGATATGTATCATATTAGCATCTTGTGTTTCCCATTCTAAAGGATAATTCTAGGACACACAATAATTTACCAGTACAACCGGCTTATCTGTAATAACGATGAAAGGACGAAAAATCTATGAAACTGATATATGCTACATATAACCAGTACTGCAATAGTATTGATATAATCACTTTTGATAATATGCTTTTACGAATTGATTGTAATAAGGCGGAGGATGGTTTGAATATTACACCGGATTCACAGTGTGCTTTGAACGCTCTTGCGATTGACAACCCTATGGAGTATGCTCGGTTGGTATTGGACAACGAGATGCAAGCATGGATTGATGCGGGGGACAGTCTAAATGTGTGGTAATTTTATGGGTGGATTGCTATGCGGTAGCAGTCCACCCTAATAATATCTGTGGAATAAATATAAGTGGAATGTAAGAAATTTCTTTGGTATAATAAGAAGCAAATATTTCGATACATTGGAAAACATGAAGAAGAAACTCAAAGATAAAGAGATTTGTTTTCTGCTAATAAAAATCGGGAATAATTGGGTTGCGGAATTTGTTGATTCCGAGGGAAATCATATAGAAGTATATACTGCGATAGAATCATGCGTTATATCCATTATAATTGTCTATACCAACTTTAAAGTTGTATAGGATTTTCTAGAGGACACCATTCATATAATTAGTAAAACAAGCGGAGGAGTTTGAGAATATGCCAGAATCAAATATCATAATGTACACAACTGAAGATGGATTAACAAAGATTGAAGCCACATTTGAAAATGACACTGTGAGGCTTTCCAGAGACCAAATGGCAGAACTGTTTCAAAGAGACAGAAGTGTTATTGGCAAACATATAAACAATATATTTAAAGAAGGCGAGTTGGATAAGGATTCAGTATGGGCAAAATTTGCCCATACTGCTTCGGACGGGAAAAGTTATAATCTTGATGTGATCATTTCTGTTGGATACCGGGTTAAATCCATCCGAGGTACACAGTTCCGAATCTGGGCTACTGGTATTCTGAAGGAATATATGATTTTGAGAACATTGAGGATAAGCAATATGAGATTATTCATCTGACTTCATAATATACAAATATGTAAGTGTACCCTTTGGGTACACTTTTGTACCCAAAGGGTACACTTTTGTACCCAAAGGGTACACTTTTGTACCCAAAGGGTACACTTTTGTACCTATACAGAAGATTTCTGAGCTGTAATTTGTGTCTGGTTCACTACGGTTCCGGTTATTTTTAATACGCTTGAATCAGGGGTTATGATATAAGCACCGGTTGTCGGATCCTGCGTATACGTTGCGGCAGGAACGGTAATCTGTCCGGGAACGGTCCGCAACAAGCCGGTAGTTTCATTATAAGTGTAATTGTCAGGTGATGTCCATACAGTACCGTTAAAGGTTACTTCTGCTATATCCAGTATCGGATTGAACAGATCAGTCACTACAGTGTCATCGGTGATAGTGAGTGCTGTGTTACCTGTATTTTGTATAATGAAGGTATAAGTGAGTTCTCCGCTTTCGGTAATTGTTTCAGGGCTGATTGACTTGCTGATAGTAAGAGAAGCTTCCAAATCGGCAGTTATGATATCTGCTGCTGTAACGGAAGTAATAGGATTGCCGCTGATGATAGCAGTATTTGTGATGGAACCGTTGAGCCCCAGTGGCGCATATTGATTAGCTGTAGCCTGATAGATGACAGTAGCATTGCCATTGGCAGGAACCGTTATTCCTGTTATCACAAGAGGAGGACCGACAGTAACAGGAGGGGTAGTCTACAGTACACCATTACTGAAATATCTCACGGAGTCAGTAATATACTCAAGAGGTGTCAGAGTAGTGGTATTAAAAGAATATTCTCCCAGATTATCGGTAATGGTAATTCCGGTCACTGCCGTGTTTCCGGCATTTAATATATTAATGATATAGGTTATGGTATCACCGGTATTATAGGTTTCAGGAATGGATGTCTTTGCAGCAGATAATACTTCTACAATTTCACCCGTGACTATATTGGAATTGGTGGTATTGTTGTTGTAAGAAAGTGTCGCCTGATTATAAAAAATAGCCATATGAGCTCTTCTTTATATTTTATGATTTGCTATATTATATTAAATTTGAATGGAAAAGTGATAAAATATGATTGCACTAATTTCAGTATTGTGATAAAATTAACAAAGCATGTTCGGTAGACGAAAATAGGTGTAACTGAACTTGATAAAAATTTAACAATCTTATTTGGAGGTAAGGCTAATATGGCAAAGAAAGTTGTTTTGGCAGGCGCATGTCGTACTGCAATCGGAAAAATGGGCGGTGGATTAAGTACAACACCTGCACCGGTTCTGGGTTCTATCGTTATTAAGGAAGCATTAAGCAGAGCAGGTGTACCTGCTGATCAGGTCGATCATGTATATATGGGATGTGTTATTCAGGCAGGTCTCGGACAGAATGTGGCACGTCAGGCATCTATCAAGGCAGGTTTGCCTATTGAGACACCGGCAGTGACAGTGAATGTTGTTTGTGGTTCAGGTCTTAATTGTGTTAATATGGCGGCACAGATGATTATGGCCGGAGATGCTGATATCGTAGTTGCAGGCGGTATGGAAAATATGTCAATGGCACCATATGCGATGATGCAGGGACGTTACGGATACAGAATGAACAATGGCAAGCTTGTTGATACCATGGTGAATGATGCATTATGGGATGCATTTAATGATTATCATATGATGATTACAGCAGAGAATGTGGCTGACGAGTGGAAGCTTACCAGAGAAGAATTAGATGCATTTGCAGCAAAGAGCCAGCAGAAGGCAGAGGCAGCTATGGCAGCAGGAAAGTTTGATGATGAAATCGTTCCTGTACAGACAGGTGTCAATAAGAAGACAAAAGAGCCTGTTATCTTCAGCAAGGATGAAGGACCACGTCCGGGTACAACAGTAGAGACACTCGCTAACTTAAAGTGCTGTTCAGGTAAAGAGGGCGGTGTTGTTACCGCAGGTAACGCATCAGGTATTAATGACGGTGCAGCCGCTATCGTAGTGATGAGCGAGGAAAAAGCAAAAGAGCTTGGTGTTACACCGATGGCTACATGGGTAGCAGGTGCTCTTGGCGGTGTAGACCCTAAGATTATGGGTGTTGGACCTGTTGCTTCTACCAAGAAGGTTTTGGCAAAGACAGGCATGACAATTGATGAATTTGATATCATCGAGGCTAATGAGGCATTCGCTGCACAGTCAGTAGCAGTGCAGAAGGAATTAGGCTTCAAGGATGAACAGCTCAATCCAAACGGAGGTGCTATCGCACTGGGACATCCGGTAGGTGCTTCAGGCTGTCGTATCCTTGTAACACTTCTCCATGAGATGCAGAAGACGGATGCAAAGAAAGGTCTTGCAACACTTTGTATCGGTGGCGGTATGGGCTGCTCAACAATTGTAACAAGAGATTAATTGATAAATGGAACAAAACTACACATATTGCAACAGGTATGTGTAGTTTTGTTGTAGAAAATAAATATTCAGAAAGGTAATTATTAGCATGGAATTTATTACTTATGAAGTAGAAGAGATGATTGGAATTATCACAATCAACCGTCCGAAAGCACTCAACGCATTAAATAGTCAGGTTCTTGATGAATTAAATGAGACACTTGACAATGTGGATGTAAATGTGATCAGAGCATTAATCTTAACAGGTGCCGGTGAGAAGTCTTTTGTTGCCGGTGCAGATATTGGTGAGATGAGTACACTTACCAAGGCGGAAGGAGAAGCATTCGGAAAGAAAGGTAATGATGTGTTCAGAAAACTTGAGACATTCCCGATTCCTGTGATTGCAGCCGTGAATGGATTTGCCCTTGGCGGTGGATGTGAGATATCAATGAGCTGTGACATCAGAATCTGTTCTGACAATGCTGTTTTTGGTCAACCGGAAGTTGGTCTTGGTATTACGCCGGGATTTGGCGGAACACAGAGACTGGCAAGAATTGTTGGTATAGGCATGGCAAAGCAGATGATTTATACTGCAAGAAATATTAAGGCCGATGAAGCGTTAAGAATTGGTCTTGTGAATGCAGTATATCCGTTAGAAGAGTTGATACCGGCAGCAAAGAAACTGGCAGAAACCATCGCAAAAAATGCACCTATTGCAGTTCGTAACTGTAAAAAGGCCATTAATGAAGGTATTGATGTCAATATGGATGAGGCGATTGTGATTGAGGAAAAACTTTTTGGCGATTGTTTTGAAACAGAAGACCAGAAAGCAGGAATGGGTAACTTCCTTGAGAAAGATAAGGAAAAGAAGCTGAAGGTAGTACCTTTCCAAAACAAATAAGATAAAAATTCAATTTCTAATCGACTGTGAAATAGTAATATCAGATATTATGAAATATTAAAATATATAAATTTCAGGAGGTACAACATGAAGGTTGGTATTATTGGTGCAGGAACCATGGGTTCAGGAATTGCACAGGCATTTGCACAGACAGAGGGATATGAAGTATATCTCTGTGATATTAATGAAGAATTTGCTGCAAATGGCAAGAATAAGATTGCAAAGGGTTTTGAAAAGAGAATCGCAAAAGGTAAGATGACACAGGAAGATGCAGACAAGATTTTAGCAAAAATCACAACCGGTGTTAAGACAATCTGTACCGATGCAGATTTAATTGTCGAGGCTGCATTAGAGAATATGGATATTAAGAAGCAGACATTCAAGGAATTACAGGATATTGTTCCTGCTGAGTGTATTTTTGCTACAAACACATCATCTCTCTCTATTACCGCTATCGGAGCAGGTCTTGACAGACCGGTAATAGGTATGCATTTCTTCAATCCTGCACCTGTGATGAAATTAATCGAGGTAATTCAGGGTGAGAATACACCGGATTCTATGAGAGATAAGATTGTTGAGATTTCTAAGGAAATCGGAAAGACACCTGTTGAAGTGAAAGAAGCTGCAGGCTTTGTTGTTAACAGAATCTTAATTCCGATGATTAATGAAGCAATCGGTATCTATGCTGACGGCGTAGCATCAGTAGAGGGAATAGATACAGCAATGCAGTTAGGAGCAAATCATCCGATGGGACCTTTGGCACTTGGCGATTTGGTTGGTCTTGATATTGTACTTGCCATTATGGAGGTATTACAGTCAGAGACAGGTGATCCTAAGTATCGTCCTCATCCGCTTCTTAAGAAGATGGTTCGTGCCGGCAAATTAGGTAGAAAGACAGGAATTGGCTTCTACGATTATTCAAAATAACAGATAACAAATAATAAAATTTAGGAGGAACAGAATCGTGGATTTTTCTTTAGACAAAAAACATGAAATGGCAAGAAATCTATTTAAAGAATTTGCCGAAACAGAGGTAAAGCCTTTAGCGCAGGAAACTGATGAGACAGAGCATTTTCCCACAGAGACAGTTAAGAAAATGCAGAAATACGGTTTCATGGGTATTCCTATTGAGAAGAAGTATGGCGGACAGGGATGCGATCCTTTAACCTATGTTATGTGTGTAGAGGAGCTCTCTAAGGTTTGTGGAACGACAGGTGTTATCGTATCTGCACATACATCACTTTGTGCGGATCCGATTCAGACATATGGAACAGAAGAGCAGAAGCAGAAATACTTAGTTCCATTGGCAAACGGTGAGAAGCTGGGTGCGTTTGGTCTTACAGAGCCGGGAGCAGGAACGGATGCACAGGGCGTTCAGACAAAGGCTGTTTTAGATGGAGATGAGTGG
This sequence comes from uncultured Lachnospiraceae bacterium, assembly GCA_902767015.1. Classification (GTDB taxonomy): domain Bacteria; phylum Bacillota; class Clostridia; order Lachnospirales; family Lachnospiraceae; genus Bovifimicola. Next base: position 60,260 of record CACXFV010000072.1, read on the forward strand.
GTACTGAATGGTTCTAAGTGCTTTATCACAAACGGTAAAGAGGCTGATATTTACCTTATCATCGCATATACAGATATCGTAGAGGATAAGAAGGGCAGAAAGAAAAAGAACTTCTCTGCATTTATCGTAGAAAAAGGAACACCGGGCTTTTCATTTGGTACAAAGGAAAAGAAGATGGGTATCAGAGGTTCTTCAACATATGAGTTGATTTTTGAGGATTGCAGAATCCCGAAGGAGAATCTCTTAGGACCGAAGGGAAAAGGTTTCCATGTTGCCATGCATACACTTGATGGTGGTCGTATCGGTATCGCAGCACAGGCACTTGGTATTGCAGAGGGCGCATTAGAGCGTACTATTGAATACACAAAGGAAAGAAAGCAGTTTGGTCGTTCTATCGCTGCACAGCAGAATACACAGTTCCAGTTGGCAGATATGGCTACAAAGGTAGAGGCTGCAAAATTGCTTGTATACAAAGCAGCAATGAAGAAGGCTCAGTTCCAGGCAGACAAAAAGACTTCTTATTCAGTAGAGGCAGCAATGGCTAAGCTCTACGCAGCAGAAGTGGCAATGGAAGTGACAACTAAGGCCGTTCAGCTTCATGGCGGTTATGGTTATATCAGAGAATACGAGATTGAGCGTATGATGCGTGATGCCAAGATTACAGAGATTTATGAAGGAACAAGTGAAGTTCAGAGAATGGTAATTTCAGGTAATCTTTTGAAATAATTGTAATGGTAACGACAGACATTGAGCAAAGTTTTTTATAACATATAAAGATAACACAGGGCTGAATGTCTCTATAAAATATTAAGAAAAAAATTAAGGAGTGAATATACAGTGAAAATCGTTGTTTGTATTAAGCAGGTTCCGGATACAAAGGGTGGGGTAAAGTTCAATCCTGATGGTACTCTGGACAGAGCAGCAATGTTGACAATAATGAATCCGGATGATAAAGCCGGACTTGAGGCAGCACTCAGATTAAAAAATCAGTATGGTGCTGAGGTAACCGTTGTGACAATGGGACTTCCAAAGGCTGAGGAGGTTCTCAGGGAGGCAATCGCTATGGGAGCTGACAGGGGTATCCTTGTAACAGACAGAGTATTAGGTGGTGCTGACACATGGGCTACCTCTACTACCATTGCAGGTGCAATTAGAAATCTTGAGTATGATTTGATTATCACAGGCCGTCAGGCAATTGATGGTGACACAGCCCAGGTAGGACCACAGATTTCTGAGCATTTAGATATTCCTGTTATCTCTTATGCGCAGGATATCAAGATTGAAGGTGACTATGTCATCGTTAATCGTCAGTATGAAGACAGACATCACATTTTAAAGGCAAAGATGCCTTGCCTGATAACAGCTCTTTCAGAATTAAATGAGCCACGTTACATGACACCGGGTGGAATCTTTGATGCTTATGATGCTGAGATTACTGTATGGGGAAGAAAAGATTTGGTAGATGTAGATGATTCTAATCTCGGTCTGGCAGGTTCTCCTACAAAGATTGCAAAGGCATCTGATAAGGTAAGAAAGGGAGCCGGTGAGAAGGTTGCTCTTGAGACACCTGATGAATCAGCAGATTACATCGTTAACAAATTATTAGAGAAGCATGTAATATAGTGAAAGAGAAAGAGTGGTGACAGGAATGAATTTAGAAGAATATAAAGGCGTATACGTGTTTGCACAGCAGGTAGACAATGAGATTAGCAGTATCGCATTCGAGTTACTCGGCAAGGCAAAAGAGCTGGCAGGCAAATTAGATACACAGGTTACAGCAGTATTAATCGGATATGAGGTAAAAGGATTAGTTGACCAGTTGGCACAGTATGGTGCAGACAGAGTGATTGTTGTCGATGATCCGGAATTAAAGGATTACAGAACAGAGCCATATGCACATGCACTTTCTTCTGTAATCAACGAGTACAAGCCGGAGATTATGTTAGTAGGTGCAACTGCCATCGGTAGAGATTTAGGACCTAGAGTTTCAGCCAGAGTAGCGACAGGTCTGACAGCAGACTGTACCGTTCTTGAGATTGGTGATTTCCCGATGGTAGCAATACCTGGCAAAGAGCAGAAGCATAATCAGTTATTGATGACACGTCCTGCTTTCGGTGGAAATACCATCGCTACCATTGCCTGCCCGGACAACCGTCCTCAGATGGCAACGGTTCGTGCAGGTGTTATGCAGAAGATTACACCGATTGCTGATGCTAAGGCAGAGGTAATAGAGTATAATCCTGGTTTTGTGCCAAACGACAAGTATGTAGAGATTCTTGAAATTGTTAAGGAAGTAACAGATGTTGTTGATATCATGGATGCCAAGATTTTAGTATCCGGTGGTAGAGGAGTTGGAAGTGCTGAGAACTTCAAGTTATTAGATGATCTTGCAGAAGCAATCGGTGGAACAGTAAGCTGCTCAAGAGCAGTTGTAGACAGCGGTTGGAAGCCAAAGGAATTACAGGTTGGTCAGACCGGTAAGACAGTTCGTCCACAGGTGTATTTTGCGATTGGTATCTCCGGTGCTATTCAGCATACAGCAGGTATGGAGGAGTCTGATATCATTATTGCTATCAATAAGGATGAGACAGCTCCAATCTTTGAGGTAGCCGATTACGGTATCGTGGGAGATTTGAATAAGATTGTTCCAATCTTAACAGCTAAGATTAAAGAGGCTAATGCCAATAAATAGACTTACAATGCCTTATTTAATTAATTGAAAAAGAGTTACTTGTGAAAAGTAACGAATAGAATAAAAAATGCCACAGCGGGAGACAGACCTGTCTGTGGCATTTGTAACTAATCGTAATAAACACTTGAATAATTTGGTGAATTATGCTAATATTAACCTTGGTTAACTGTATATAACCAAATTCTGTATAATATGTTTATAAGGAGGTTAAATCGACAATATTACAGTTGATTTAACTCTTGTAAATTTGATACATATTATAAATATTATAGCGTAAAGGAGACGGAAAAAGTGAGTAATTTAACCATTGAGAAAGTAATCGGAAGAGAAATTTTAGATTCAAGAGGTAATCCGACCGTAGAGGCTGAGATTACACTGAGTGACGGAACGATTGCAAGAGGAGCAGCACCAAGCGGTGCTTCTACAGGTGAATTTGAAGCCCTTGAATTGAGAGATAATGACAAGGAAAGATATTTAGGAAAAGGTGTTAAGAAGGCAGTTGAGAATATCAATGGTGCCATTAATGATGCTGTTAAAGGTCTGAACGCAACAGATATCTATGCGATTGATGCTGCCATGATCAAGGCTGATGGTACAAAGGACAAGTCTAATCTTGGTGCCAATGCAATTCTTGCTGTTTCTATTGCAGCAACAAGAGCAGCTTCCGTAGCACTTGGTGTTCCAATGTACAGATTTTTAGGTGGTGTACAGGGTAACAGATTACCGGTGCCGATGATGAATATTTTAAATGGTGGCGCTCATGCTACTAATACAGTTGATACACAGGAATTTATGATTATGCCGGTTGGCGCACCTTCCTTCAAGGAATGTTTAAGATGGTGTGCAGAGGTGTTCCATGCACTTGCTTCTATCTTAAAGGCAAAGGGATTGGCAACAAGTGTAGGTGATGAAGGTGGTTTTGCTCCGAATCTTTCAAGTGATGAAGAGACAATAGAGACAATCTTAGAGGCAATTAAGAAAGCAGGTTATGAGCCGGGTAAGGATTTCATGATTGCAATGGATGCAGCTTCTTCAGAGTGGAAGAGCGAAAAAGGAAAGGGATTCTACAAGCTTCCTAAGGCCGGCACAGAGTATACTTCTGATGAATTAATCGAGCATTGGGCTTCATTAGTTGACAAGTATCCGATTATCTCCATTGAGGATGCATTAGATGAGGAAGACTGGGATGGATGGAAGAAGCTCACAGAGAGACTTGGCGGCAAAGTACAGCTTGTAGGTGATGATTTATTCGTTACTAACACAGAGCGATTGTCAAAGGGGATTGAACTTGGTTGTGGTAACTCTATTCTTATCAAGCTAAATCAGATTGGTTCTGTATCAGAGACACTGGAAGCAATCAAGATGGCTCATAAGGCAGGATATACTGCAATATCTTCACACCGTTCAGGTGAGACAGAGGATACCACTATTGCAGATTTGGCAGTTGCTTTGAATACATGCCAGATTAAGACAGGTGCTCCTTCACGTTCAGAGCGTGTCGCTAAGTACAATCAGTTATTAAGAATTGAAGAGGAGCTTGGCGAAGGTGCTGTATATCCGGGTATCAAGGCATTCAATGTGACAAGATAATTGTGACTGGTGTTATTGCAGGCAGGGTTTGCAATATATAGAGATATAAAAGTAGAATAAGGCTGTCGTAGTAAGAATGTTGTAAAGAAAATGACATTTCTTACTACGACAGCCTGTTTGTTTAGGAATGTATATGATTACAAAACAAAGGGTTATATCCGGTTATGCCCTCATTTCAGAAAGAAAATGAATTAATTCATTAGACGCAGTGCTGCGCGGATGTTGGGTATCGTAGACAAGACATATTTTCCGTGAGGGGATGGTTTCTATTGTATTGATTTTGACAATCTCGCCGGCATCCATAGCTTCTCTGACCATTTCTTCGGGAATAAATCCCAGTCCGAGATTGTGCTTAATCATAGGGATAATCATGTCGGAGGCGGCAGATTCAATCATTGGAGAGAGCATCAGACCATTATCCGTAAATATTTTTTCTATGAAAAGACGGGATTTTGTGCCTGTGGAATAGCAAATGAGAGGGTAAGTGGATAATTCTTTCAGGGTAATGGATTGATTCTGCAAATCTTTATACATAGAGCCTCCGGTAAGAATATCATGTATTGCTTCTAAAACGATTGTTTTCATGTGAGGGGTGGCATCAAAAGGTGTGGCAGTCACAATCAAGTCCACAGTACCGTTTTTTAAGGCACTCATTGCCTCAATGGCTGAGTAGTTAGTAATATTTAATCTAACCTTAGGGTACTTTTGATGAAAATCGTCAAGGGCATCAAACAGGAAGCAATGAAGCGCTGTCTCAGTAGCACCGAGATAGATATTTCCTGATTCTAAACTGATGGAATTAATAAGTTCGGATTCCCCCCTCATAAATTGCTCACATCCAATCGCTACGTAGGTATATAAGGTTTCTCCCTCGGCAGTGAGTTCAATACCGCGGTTATTTCTGATAAAAAGACGACAGCCTAACTGGTGCTCTAAATTGTTGATGGTATGGCTGATGGAAGACTGGCTGGTCAATAAAACATTGGCAGCCTTCGTAAAATTTTTGTATTTGCAGACATAGTAAAATACTCTGTAGTAATCGTAGCTAATCATTAATTTCCTCATTTCCGCACTGCCTGCTGCACATATCAGATATTATCTTCAGTACTTCGTACTTTGATAATGCTCTAAAACTTCGTTTTATCGCTAACTTATCGGGTGAAAATGAATGTCTGCTTCGCAGCCGCTCATTTTCCTTCCGATATGTTATATTACGTGGAGCTAATCGGCATTCCCAGGCAATGCACAGACATAAATAAATATTGATATGATTAATTTTCATATCAATCATATTATATTATCATTTTACAATATGTCAAATAAAATATATACTTAATGTGTTGTACATCAACTAAATGGTTAAGTAGCTGAGTTTCGGCAATTTTTGCTGAAATGAGGGCATAAGGTGCAGCCAGAGGCTGGCTGTGCATAGTAACTATCGGAGGAATATTCAGATGAATAAAGATTTGACAGTGGGAAATCCACGAAGTGTACTTTGGAAATTCTGTCTTCCGCTGTTTGGAAGCATTATATTTCAACAGTTATATAATATTGCGGACAGTCTGGTGGCAGGAAGATACATCGGTGCCAATGCGTTGGCGGCAGTAGGCAATTCCTATGAGATAACACTGGTTTATATCGCATTTGCCTTTGGCTGTAACATCGGTTGTTCGGTGGTGGTATCGAATTTGTTTGGTGCAAAAAAATACAAAGATTTAAAGACTGCAGTGTATACCACGTTTATAGCAGGTGGTGCGTTGTGTCTGATTCTGATGATTTTTGGATTTATATTCTCACCGGCACTATTAGGCATGATAGATACACCAGAGCAGTTGTTTGAGGACTCTTTGTTATATCTTAACATATATACAGGCGGATTGTTGTTTTTGTTTTTTTACAATATATGCACGGGAATTTTTTCGGCACTGGGGGATTCTAAGACACCATTTATCTTTCTGGCATTTTCATCCACTTCGAATGTGTTTGTGGATATATTGTTTGTCAAAGTTTTTGAAATGGGAATATCAGGCGTTGCATGGGCTACGTTTTTGTGTCAGGGTATCAGTTGTATATTGGCTTTGATTACGATTTATTTCAGATTAAGGGCAATTGAGACAAAAGGCAGACCGCCGTTCTTTTCCTGGGCTATTTTAAAAAAAATTGCCATCATCGCTATCCCGAGTATATTACAGCAAAGCTTTATTTCTGTAGGAAATATCATTATTCAACGTATCATCAATGGTTTTGGAGAGTCTGTCATGGCGGGCTACTCGGCGGGAATAAAATTAAATAATCTTGTCATTACCTCCTTTACCACACTGGGAAACGGAATGTCCAATTTTACTGCCCAAAATATTGGAGCAGGAAAACGTGATAGGATTCCGAAAGGGCATAGCGGTGGTCTTATGATGGCATATCTGATTTGTGTGCCTGTCATTTTATTATATATGCTATGTCCGGATACATTAGTGGGCATTTTTATGAAATCAGGAACTGATCATGCAGGTGACGCTATTAAGGCGGGACGGCAGCTTCTCATGATTGTGTCACCATTTTATGTCATCGCTGCCACTAAATTAATCACTGACGGAATCTTAAGAGGGGCAGGACTGATGAAACTCTTTATGTCAGCTACATTTACGGATTTATTGCTGAGAGTAGTGCTTGCCTATGTATTTTCAAGGAAATTTGGTGTCATTGGCATCTGGTGGGCATGGCCGGTAGGCTGGAGTGTCGCTACAGTGATGTCGGTGATGTTTTATACTATTGCCCTTCAAAGGAATCAGAGAGATATATAAGCATCTACTTACGTGAAAGGACGACCGAATCTGATTATTTATTCCACTGATCTGTGATGAGTGCCCTTTGTCTGACAAAAATTGAGCATTTTCATTTTGGAGATGGGATGTTATAATTAGCGTGAAGTAAGTTACATCTGAGAAGTTTACGAAGCGTGAGGTACCGATATGGACAAACCAAAAAAAATACTTGCGGCAATGAAAAAGCATTCCTTCAAAACAAATACAAAAGTTGTTTGTGTTGTTGTTGTATTTATATTCTGTATGAATATGGTTGTTGTTTTATGCCCTCCCTTTGCGGATTTTTACAGAAGATATATCTTTCATTATACCTCAATGCTTATGGCAGTCATCATGGGACTATTTCCTTTTTCCGTAGGTGAAGTCATGATATGTTTGGCGATTTTACTGTCGTTTTTGGCGATTTTCATTTTTCTGCTGGGATTTTTAAAAATAGCGCTGTTAAAAAAAATCAGAAGATATTATTTCAGAGGGATTGTTTATATTTTACTGTATGTCTATTTTACAGAGACCTTTCATTGCTTTATGCTGTATCATGCCGGCACATTGAAGGAGGAGGTCATTGCGATTAACCAAAAGATTTCGTCAGATGACGGAGTTCATAACAACATTTTTGATAATCGGATTGATGACAGTTTACTTTCTCCCAATGATGCGCCAAGCACTGATATCGAAAAGCTGCTTCTGGTATATAATCATGTGACGAACAAAATCAATACGCTTTCATTAAGGATGGAGAGAGACAAAAATGGTGACCTTTTAAGGCATTTTACTTACGAAGACTGTAAAGAGGCACTGCATCATATTTCCGACTATTATCCTTTACTTAAGGGGTATTATCCCAATCCTAAAAGGATATATTATTCCGATATTATGAGTCAGCAATATCTGGAGGGAATCTATTTTCCGTTTTCTATGGAGGCAAACTATAATCAAATTATGTATTGTTCAAACACACCGGGCGTGATTTGTCATGAATTAAGTCATTTAAAGGGATATATCAGAGAAGACGAGGCAAATTTTATAGCCTATGTCGCCTGTGTCAATTCAGATAATGAATTTTTGCAGTATAGTGGATATCTCAGTGTGTTTTATTATTTGCGGCATGATTTATTAGAATATGGTAATGACGATATATCAGAGCAGATGGAGCGTTTGAATGAGTACGCTTACCAGGACAATATTTTTTTGAAGGAAGAGGATTTTGAAGAAATCGAGAAAAATGCCGTGATATCCACGGAGACATTATCAGAGGCTACGGATACCTTTTTGGATACCAATCTTAAAATGAACGGTGTCTCATCAGGGATGGATAATTATAATGAGGTTGTGAAGTTACTGATACTGTATTATGGATTAATGGAATAGTAACATCGGTATTCGAAAATATCTTGACAATTAACAATGAATCGTGTATAGTAATCAACGTTAGCTAACAATGATTACTAATAATGGAACAACTTATCAAGACATATACCTATATAAGGAGTGACGTTTAAATGCCTAAGGATAAAAGTGCCAATCATGTTCATATTGTTAAGGCAGCCATGGAGGAGTTTATGGAAAGAGGCTTTCAGGGTGCTTCAATCCGTTCCATTGCAGCCAGGGCAGGGATAACTTCCGGAGGCTTATATCGTCATTTTAAGGATAAAGAGGATATGTTTCATGCGCTTGTGGCGCCGGCGGTCAGTGAACTGGAGGAATGGCTAAAACAGCATGCTTCAGCCGGTTATGCGGCAGCACGTTCCGGTAATTTTGTGGGAATGTGGGAAAGCAGCGAGATTGATATGATGTTGGAGGTAATTTATCCGAGGCGCAGAGAATTTAAATTAATTTTATGTTGTTCTCAGGGAACGAGATATGAGAATTTTCTGGAAGAATTAATCAATACTTCGCAAAAGTATATGATGAGACAATTTGAATTACTGAAAAAACAAGGGTTACCCATCATTGATTTAAGTGAGGAGGAGCTGCATATGCTGATGAGTGCCTATACTAATGCATTGGTACAGCCTGTCATGCACGATTATTCCAAAGAGGATACAGAACATTATTTAAAGACAATAGAAGCATTCTTTATGCCGGGTTGGCATAAGATTATCGGATGTTAAGAAAGAGCCTTAGGGCTCTTTTATTTTTGTTAGTAATCAAAAAATAGTTAGTGTCCGCTAACTAAATAACAAAATGTTTACAACAAGGAGTGTAAACACTTTAGAATGGAGGATTTTATGAATAAAAAGTCAAAAAAACCGTCAGATTTTTCTCGTCTGATGGGATATGCCGGAAAAAGGAAAACATTAACGTATCTATCAATGCTCTTAGCTGCCGCCAGCGCTATTCTCTCTTTGGCGCCGTTTATCTTTATTTTTAAAATTGTCAAAGAGATGATAGAAGTACAACCGGATTTTTCTAAGGCAGAGCACATTGTACATAACGGCTGGCTTGCCGTGATATTTGCGCTGGCATCCATGGTCATTTATGTCGGTGCACTGATGTGCTCTCATCTTGCAGCATTCCGCGTGGCAAGTAACATACGTTTTGACCTATTAAGTCATATCACAAAATTACCGATTGGAGCAGTGGATGCCTTTGGTTCGGGGAGAATCCGAAAGATTATTAATGATTCTTCTGCGGCAACCGAGAATTATCTTGCCCATATGCTGCCGGATACCATCAATGGATTCGTTGTCCCTATCGCAATGATTGTGATGTTATTTGTTTATGATTGGCGATTCGGACTGATTAGTCTTTTACCGGTTATACTCAGTTTTATGACAATGGGAAAAATGCTCGGACCACAGATGGCAGAAGATATGAAATCATATCAGAACGCATTAGAGGATATGAATAATGAGGCGGTTGAGTACGTGAGAGGGATTCCGGTCGTAAAAACCTTTGGACAGACAGTTCACAGTTTTTCACGTTTTAAGACATCCATTACCAATTATTATAACTTTTGTATTTCCTATACCAAATCTATGCGAAGTCCTATGGTGATGTTTACAATGTTTATCAATAGTACCTTTGGATTTATCGCTGCTTTGGCACTGATATTAACCAGAAGCGGTAATATCCGTCAGGATGTTATTTTGAATTTTGTGTTTTATGTAATCATCACGCCAGTGATTACCACCTCATTTCAAAAGATTATGTTTTCGAGTGAAACGCAGATGAAAGTGGCAGATGCTTTTGAAAGGTTTGATATGGTATTTCATATTGCACCAATCGACATTAGCGGGGGAGAAAAGCCTGAAATCAATTCTGTTGAGCTTAAAAATGTTTCTTATCGTTATGAGGGAGCACAGGAGGATGCCGTCAGCGGCATCAGCCTTAAGGTAGAACCAAACCAGAAGGTTGCCTTTGTAGGTCCTTCCGGTGGTGGAAAAACAACGATTGCAGCCTTAATTTCACGGTTTTTTGATGTGACTGATGGTGAAATGATGGTGGGCGGTATTAATGTAAAAAATATAGATAAAGATGTGCTGATGGATACGGTTTCCTATGTATTTCAGAACAATAAACTGTTAAAGGCATCCATTGCAGACAATGTGAGACTTGCACGACCTGATGCCAATGACAATGAGGTGAAAGCAGCGCTTAGTGCTGCCCGGTGTGACGATATCATTGAAAAACTTCCTAAGGGAATCGATACTGTAATCGGAACGAAGGGTGTTTATCTGTCAGGAGGGGAGATGCAGAGAATAGCCATTGCAAGAGCGATTCTAAAGAATGCCCCGATTATTGTACTGGATGAGGCGACTGCTTTTGCAGATCCCGAAAATGAGACACTTGTCCAAAAAGCGTTTGAAGAGCTTTCGAAAAATAAGACAGTGATAATGATTGCCCACAGATTGACAACGGTAGTTCATGCTGACAAAATCTTTGTCGTTGACAAAGGCAAGATTGTGGAAGAGGGCACACATGAGGAATTAGTAAAAAAAGATGGTCTATACAGTAAAATGTGGAGTGATTATCGGAAATCTGTTAATTGGAAGGTAGGTGCGTAGTATGGTAAAAAGAATTATGAATCAATATGCTTTGACAGAGCAGGGGGCAAAGGATTTACTAAAGGCAATCATAAGTGTTACATTTTCAGATATTGTGTTGATGCTGCCGGTTGGCATACTTTATTATATGGTGGCAGATATGCTTAACGGAAGCATTTCAAAATCAAACAGAATGCTTTATATCGGAGAAATTGTATGCGTTCTTCTCCTCATTGTGGTTACGGCTTTTATACAGTATAATGCGACTTTCTTTGCTACTTACAAAGAGTCAGGGGCGAAGAGAATTGTGTTGGCAGAGAAACTTAGAATGCTGCCTCTTTCTTATTTTGGTAAGAAGGATTTAACGGATTTGACCGGTACTGTATTGTCGGATACAGAAGCGATGGAGCATACCATGTCACATCAGATACCGCAGTTTTATGGCGCTATTATCTCGACAGTGATAGTGTGTATTCCTATGTTTGCGTTCAACGTAAAAATGGCAATTGCAGCACTGTGGGTACTGCCTATTTCGTTGATTATTGTATTTTCTTCAAAAAAAGTACAGCTACATTTTGCGAAAAAGCATAAGGAAACAACACTTGAACTTCAGGATGGGATTCAGGAATTTATAGAGGCGTCAAGAGATTTAAAATCCAATAATGCTGAAAAAGATTATTTTGAAAAGCTTAAGAAAAATATTTATGCCATTGAGGGCACAGCGATACGCAATGAGTTGGGAACAGCAGTATTTGTTATATCCGCACAGTTTTTGTTGAAATTCGGTATTGCCACAACAGCACTGGTGGGTTCTGCCTTACTCATAAAGGGCGAGATAGACATTCTTGTCATGTTTATGTTTATGCTCGTTGTTTCAAGGATTTATGAACCGATGAGTTCTACACTTGTATCATTGGCAACACTGAATCAGTTACAGGTCAATGTCAACCGAATGAAGGAATTGGAGAATTATCCGGAGCAGACAGGCGAGGCAGAACTTCACTGTGAGGGATACGATATAGAATTTCAGAATGTAGGATTTGAGTATAATGATGACGAGACAGTTCTTAAAGATGTAAGCTTTACGGCAAAACAAAACGAGGTTACGGCACTGGTAGGTCCTTCCGGTGGTGGAAAAACAACCGTTTCGCGCCTTGCGGCACGCTTTTGGGATATCAGTCATGGAAGAATAACGGTAGGCGGCATGGATATAGGAAAAGTTGAACCGGAGAAGCTTTTGTCCCTGTATTCCATTGTATTTCAGGATGTGACACTATTTAACAATACTGTTATGGAAAATATCCGTATAGGAAAAAAGGATGCCACAGATGAAGAAGTTTTGGCGGCAGCCAGACTTGCTAATGTGGATGAATTTGCTTTAAAACTGCCAAAAGGATATGATACTGATATCGGAGAAAACGGATGCAGGCTTTCAGGTGGCGAGAGACAACGAATCTCCATTGCAAGAGCATTTTTAAAGGATGCACCGATTATTTTGTTAGATGAGGCCACAGCCTCGCTTGATGTGGAGAATGAGACGGTAATACAGCAGGCTCTTTCAAGGTTAATTAAGAATAAGACTGTTTTAGTCATCGCACACAGAATGAGAACCGTTGCGGGAGCCGACAAAATTGTGGTTTTGAAAGATGGGTGCGTGGCAGAGCAGGGCGCTCCTGAAATGCTGATGAGTAAAAATGGCGTATTCGCTAATATGGTAAAATTACAGCAGCAAAGTGAAAATTGGAATTTGAAGTAAGGGGGATTGAGTTTTTTAAATAATTATTAACACTTGTATTTGATATTGACTATTGCTATAATATACACATATAATCATTGGTATATTGTGTAAATATACTTACATAATTATAAATGCGTTGTATAAATATACTGATATAATTGCTGAAAATAGTAAACGTATGGAGGTGTTTTTGTGGCAATTGTGAGTAATGAACAGGTCATTAAAGTGTTGCGTCAGTATAATCCATGGTGGAGGAATCCGCTGACAATCAAAGAGGAAAGTAAGCCATACAAAAGGCTTGCTTATTATGAGGCACTCAGGATGATAATGCATAAGACATTGAGACGTTTTGCTATATTGTCGGGAGCGAGGCGTGTGGGAAAGACAACGATTATGTATCAGATGATGGATGCACTGGTTGATGAAGGCATGAATCCCAAAAATATTTTGTATGTGTCCTTTGACAATCCGATAATGAAACTTGTGGATATGGAAACGGTTCTTTCGACTTATGAGTCAATGTACCCGATTGATGGAATACGTTATATTTTTCTTGACGAAATACAATACATGGAACAGTGGGAGTTGTGGCTGAAGGTTATCTATGACAGAAGAAAGAACATTCGTCTCACGGCAACAGGCTCGGCAAGTCCGGTATTGGAAAAAGGTGCTGCTGACAGTGGAACAGGAAGATGGAATGTCTTAAAAATACCGACAATGTCATTCTATGAGTACTGCCGCCTGCTTCAGTTGGAACAACCGGAGCTGCCTGACAATCTAAAGCTTACAAAGATTGTTGAAATGACAGAAGCACAGCTTGACGACCTGATGGACAGATTTACTTTTTTAGAGGGACATTTTAATCGTTATCTGATGATTGGCGGTTTCCCGGAGCTTGTACTGTCGGATGATGATGTATATGCTCAGAGAATGCTACGTGAAGATGTAGTGGACAAAGTAATCAAGCGCGATGTGCTGACACTATTTAATATCCGAAGCCCGCTTTTAATGGAAAAGTTGTTTTTATATCTCTGTATGAACTCAACTGAGATATTCAGTGTGACGACAGCAGCAAAAGAATTGGAAAACACCTCCGTTAATACAATTGATAGTTATATTGAAGCTCTTGAAATGTCTAACCTTATTTATTTGGCAGGACCGGTGGATGTAGGCAGTAAGGGAGCATTAAAAGGGAAACCGAAAATTTTTGTTGCGGATGCCGCCATACGCAATGCCGTTCTGATGATTGATGATGTCTTGTCTGATGAAAAAGAGATTGGCATCATGGTGGAAACAGCCGTGTATAAGCATATCGTATCGTTTTATCAGGGAACTACAGCCCGGCTTGGGTATTTTAGAAAGGCTAAGGATAATCAAAAAGAGGTTGATGTGGTTGTGGAACTTCCCTATGGAAAAATCCTCTGTGAAGTCAAGTACCGCAACAATTCTCATATTCCTGCATCTGATGCAATTGTGGAACTGTGCAGGGATGAAAAATCAAAAGTGAAGAACGCTTTTCTGATCACAAAGCGGTTAGATGATTTCGGTATTGCAAAGCATGAAACAAGGGTGCCGATTTTAAGGATACCTGCGATAGTATTTCTGTATCTGCTGGGAAGGGAAGAGGCAGACGGACGGGACGGAAAAATGTGACAGAAAAAATAGCAGCCGTTATCAGTTCCTCCGAGAATTCTAAAAATATTTTGCGGGAATTACTGCAATGTGTTAGTAGAATAGGAATTGCATTTGATGTGATTAATGATAATGGTAAGTTTATTAAAAAGCAATCATTTATTCAGGCAAATTTCTATGAAAAATTAGAAATTTGCCTTTTTCCTATTATTCAAAAATAAAAGTTAATAAATAAAAACCATCCCCTGTAACGTAATAGTAAATTATCTGTTTTAGAATAACTTAAGAAAATATTAAGAAATAATTAATATAAAACAAAATACTGGTTTTAAGCCGATATATATAATATAACATATCGGAAGGAAAAATGAGGTTTTAGAAGAGGTGCATGAAGTGAATATTTTAGTAGCAGATGATGAAAAAGAAATAGCTGATTTGATAGAAATATATCTGAAAAATGAAGATTATAATATATACAAATACTACAGCAGTAGGGACATATTAAAAGATTTAGAAAAACTAAATATAGATTTAGCCATTTTAGATGTGATGATGCCGGAAATCGACGGCTTTTCGCTTTGCAGTAAGATCAGGGAAAAATATAACTTCCCGATTATTTTCGTCACGGCAAAGGTGGAAGATATTGATAAGATCAGCGGACTGACACTTGGTGCTGATGACTATATCACTAAGCCATTTCAACCATTAGAGCTGGTCGCAAGAGTCAAGGCTCAATTGAGAAGATATGCAAAATATGGTGGAAATGCTGAATCTATGGGAAAGGAAGGGCAGCATAATGAGAATGTAATTGATTTTAGAAATATCGTCATAAACAGCAGTACCCATGAGTTTTATCTGAATGATGAGAGAATAGATTTAACACCGATTGAATTTTCTATTTTATGGTTATTATGTAAGAATAGGGGAAATGTCGTTAAAACAGATGAATTGTTTATGGATGTCTGGAAGGAAAAGTATTACGAAAAGGATAATAACACAGTTATGGTACATATAAGGCATTTAAGAGAAAAAATGAATGATAATACAAAAAAACAGAAATATATAAAAACGGTGTGGGGAGTGGGTTACAAAATTGAAAAATAGAAAAGATAAAACCAATATACTTTTAAGCTGGATATTTGGAAAATTTATTCTAAAAATGATAGTGATCACACTACTGATTCATGCGGTATTCATCATGGTTTACATTATTGCAGATGTTTTGGTTGTGAAAACAGATTTTCAATGGCTGCATGATACAGAACCGGATTTATACTACAATTTCAGAGAGATGTTTTACAGCGGTCCTTATAATGCTGTTGCACTTTTGATAGAATTTGTTATTATTATCACGGTGATTGTGATTCTATTATATTTTACCCTAAAAAAAGTAATTTCGTATATTACTACGTTATCTGAGGCTTCTAACCAGCTGTTAGATAAAGATGTTGAAATGATTTATTTACCGGAGGAGCTTTCAGACATTCAGAGTAAAATGAATCTTTTAAAAATGACATCAGAAAAAAATGAAAGATTGGCAGCGGAAAATGAGAAAAGAAAAAATGATCTGATCGTTTATCTGGCACATGATATTAAAACACCGTTAACATCCATGATCGGGTATCTGTCGCTGATAGATGAGATTAAAGACATGCCAAAAGAACAACGAGAAAAATATGTCAATATAGCTTTGGAAAAATCCTATAAATTAGAAGATTTGATCAATGAGCTGTTTGATATTACCAGATTCAATGCAGAGACAATTGTGTTAGAAAAAGAAGAGATTAATTTAAATATGATGCTCGAACAGATTATAGAAGATTTTTATCCGCTTCTAAAAGAAATAGATAAGGAAATACAATATTATGCCAATGCAAGCATAGTGGTTGAGGGAGATTCTGATAAATTATACCGTGTTTTTAATAATCTGATAAAAAATGCCATCCATTATAGTACGGACAAAGTAATCAAAATAAAAGCAGAGGCCTTTGGCGATAAAGTCAGGATTATAGTAAGCAATAAAGGAAAAAGGATTCCGAAAGAAAAGTTAGAACGTTTATTTGAAAAGTTTTACCGTGCAGATTCCTCTCGTACAAGCAAAACCGGTGGAAGTGGTTTAGGACTTGCCATAGCAAAAGAAATCGTGGAACTGCATGGAGGAAATATAAAGGCTGCCAGTGAAGATGGTGATATTAAATTTTATGTGGAACTCCCGGTGAAATAAGGTAATGCTCATAAGAAACTATTCCTTGATAACTCAATCACTTTTTCTGCCGAAAAACCGTAGGCACACGCATTTCAGAGGGGAAATGCAAAGTTCAATTAAGAACATTCCCTAAGTAAATTTTAAGAATAAAATAAGATTAAATTTAAGAAAGAATATTCAATAACATATACAATTGGTTGGTAAATGTTATTGAATTTTTTTGATTATTTTGAGTCTGGAGCTGTAAATTAATAAACTGATTAATCCGGTGATATTATACAGTTCCATTTAGAAAAGGAGTCAGGCAATGAGTAAAAAGAAAAGAAGAAAAACAAAGTCAGGAATGAAAAGGACATTTCGGTTATTAATGATGATATGCTTTATTGCATTGTTAATATTCTTTGCAGGAAAGTTGGTCAATCCATTTCTTGATTTTGTCAGAAGGAATGAACGTGATTCGGGAGTAAATATAAAAAAAATAGAGAAATATGTTAATGCAGGTGATGATACTCAATATAACGAAGTATCAAGTATGGTGCTCAATAAGGGAACAACGATAGAAAGACTTGATAGGCTGAAGAATCAGGACGGCAGGCTCCGCACTATTCTTGAACACTATGATGAATATCCTAAAGATTTAGTGGATATGTTATCAAGAAATATAGAAATGCTGGACTTTGTCCTTGAATATCAGGATAAACAGGGTAAAGTATATGGGGATACAATAGGAGAGGTCAATAAGGGGACAATCCCATTATTATTACAATGGGATGAGAGATGGGGGTATGCCTATTATGGGGAAGATATCATGGCAATTGACGGATGTGGTCCGACAACACTTTCCATGGTTATCTGCGGGCTTACAGGTGATAATTCCATTACACCGTATAAGGTTGCAAAGTATGCCGAAGAAAATGGGTTTTATGTAGCCGGCGCAGGTACAAGCTGGAGTTTGATGTCTGATGGTTGTCAGTATTTTCACATAGAAAGTGAAGAATTGCCATTACAAAAAGATTTGATTATGAGTACATTAGAAAATGGCAGTCCAATTATTTGCAGTATGGGAGCCGGTGACTTTACAATAGCCGGACACTTTATTGTTTTAACAGGGATAGAGGACGGTAAAATAAAGGTCAATGATCCGAACAGCATTGCACGAAGCAGCTTGCTATGGGAATATGAGAGAATAGCACCACAGATAAAAAATTTATGGAGGTTTTGGGTTGAAGATTAATAAAGAAGGACGAACCGTAGCGATAGGCATACAGAATTAAATATAAAAAAAGTGATGATATTTTTTGTAATCTTGCCATATGGAAAGAGGAACAATACAGACAACTTCAAGGAAATTATCCTGTCATCAGCCTTTCGTTTGCCAATATAAAAGAGCCTACATTTGAGCAGACAAGAGAGAAGGTATGTTTAATGTCATGTTTAAGACAAATAAGCCGTGGAATAAGTAAAGAGCGAATCAGAAAATAGGGATTCGCTTTTGAGGGGAAAAAGTGCTTATTGGAGAAGCATGATAACAGACACAGAATTAGCAGTACCTTTACGGATACTATTTTTTAATGATAGGCTTCACCATTCCCAATTGTCATCTTTTGCATGAATCAGCTTGCGAGTGAGTATAACATCAAGTATAATTGAATTAATTAATACGGATGAACGCAAAAATATTACATTGGACAAAGGAGATAATATGGCTTTAAGGTTAAGTGATCTGACAAATTATTCAGATATTGTTATTCAATGCCACGATAACCCTGACGCAGATGCGTTGGCATGTGGGTTTGCACTTAAATGGTATCTTGAAAAGCAGGGGAAGAAGCCGGAATTTATTTACGGTGGAAAATATCCGGTACAAAAAAGTAATTTAGTTCTTATGATGAAAAACTTAGGAATTTCTGTTCGATTTGTCAAAAGTCTTGATCATAAGCCGGAGCTTCTGGTGACTGTTGACTGCCAGTATGGAGAAAGTAATGTGACAAAGTTTGAGGCAGACAATATTGCAGTGATAGATCATCATCAGGTATCAGGGATTTTACCGGAGCTGTCTGAGGTTCGCAGTAATTATGGCTCCTGTGCAACGGTGATGAATGAGCTGATGAAAAAAGAAGGAATCGATATTAATGAGGATATTGATATTGCAACGGCAATGTATTATGGACTTATGACAGATACGAATGGCTTTGCCGAAGTATCCCATCCGGCAGATAAAGATCTCAGGGATTTTACCCGGATGAGAAATTCTGATATTATCCTGTTTAAGAATTCCAATCTTTCATGTGAAGAGCTGAAGATATGTGGAGAGGCGCTTAAGGATGTACAGTATGATTATGAAGATTTCTATGGATTGGTTGAAGCAAAGCCATGTGATCCGAATATACTTGGTATCATAAGTGATATGCTTCTTGAGGTTGATTTTGTGAAGACATGCATTGTTTACAGTGTTATGCCATTTGGCATTAAGATATCCGTCAGAAGCTGTGTTAAAGAAGTTAAAGCGGCTGAACTGGCGGCATTCATTGCCAAAGATATGGGAGGTGGCGGTGGCCATCTTATAAAAGCAGGTGGCTTTCTTAAAAAGGATTTGCTTGAGAAAAATGGTGTGGTCTATGAAGAAGCAGTTCTCAGGAAATATATTAACACGCGTATGAAAGCCTATTTTGCAAATTCTAAGATTATATATGCCGGAGAGCATGAGGAGAATTTAGAGGAATACAGGCATTATATAAAAAGAGAGGTAAGTGTCGGATATGTTCAGGCTACGCACTTAGCTAAGACAGGAATGCAAATTATGATAAGGACTTTAGAGGGAGATGTTGAGGTGAATGATGTGGCATATTGCATCACAAATAAAGAGATTAGTATCATTGAACTTAGTACAGGGGAACGAAAGTCAGTGGTCAAAAATCCGGTAGAAGAAAGCTTTTCTTCCAAACACAAGGTGTCATACGATGGAAGGTTTTATTGTGTCAGTCACTATAGTTTTTATGCTGAGCATGCGTTAGTATCTGTCTATGATACCCGGACAGGCAAGCTTGTTACAGCGACTTTAAAAGCTCCCGATATCAAAGAATTGTGCTTTACCTCTAAGGGTAACATAGCCGTTCTTACCGGTGAAAGTGACTTTAGTGCAGGGATAAAGCAAAGAAATCTTGAACTAGTCAATCCTGAAACAGGAGCGATAATCTGGACAAGTGAGTTTGAAGCAGATGTGAGAAATATTATGTCGTATTCCAGTCTCATGAAGTCTCATAGTTATACATCAGAAACAGACACAAAAGATGACATAGTGATTGCCATAGATAGTGATGTATACACTTTTGAAGAAAGAAGTGGTAAGATGTATCAAAAGACTACCTTACCGGCTGTGGCTTCAGCCCTTAATTTGTCCTCGGAGAGTTCAGGAGGCAGAATCGCTTATCGCAATGGAAATATCGATACCATCGATTTTGCAACCGGCAGAATATATTCGGATTACATGATTGAAACCGATATTGAGATTCGAGAAGTGTTATATGTGGACGGACAGATTGTTTTGAGAGCCGGTTATAGTCCGCAGTTATATGTAATGTCAGGACATGAAGCAAGCGACTTAGCGCTTATAGCTGCATCTGATATTACTCAGGTGGCAGGCGGAGTATCGCCTAACGCAGATTATTTTATTACCAGAAACGCAAATGATTATTCCGTGTTCTATTTTTATGATGATAAGGGAAATTCTTTGTATCAGTTTGATGAATGTGATAAAATGCCAATCGAAACAGGCTTTATCGGTAATGATTTTATCTTTGCAGGCTATGATGAAATGTGGATTATTGACCCTGTAAAAGGAAAGTCAGATTCTATCCTATCCCGTACCGGTGAGAATCTATGTAAAATCGATGTTAAAAATAAAAAAGAAACCTTTTACGCAGAGGATGCTCTTAGAGAAATCTCTGATTGTTACATGAATCAATTTATGGCAATAAGCGATGATGACCAATATGTTGCCATGTGCTGTATGGATGGCATGGTAAGGATTGTAGACACTTCATCAGAAGTGGTGGCATCTGAGATACCACTTCAGACAATTCGCAGAGACTTTCTGGGATTTACGAAAGATGTTCAATGTATTATCGTTCAAGGGGATGATTATAAGATTAGAATTTGGAATATTGCCAAAGGTGAATATATCAATTCATTTGAGATAGATGTGGAAACGGAGGTTAAATATATTGTTGATGATGGTGACCGTATAGCTGTATGTACCGGATTTTACACATATATGCTTGAGGCAAAGAATTATGGTCTTGTCGCAAGTGTTCCATATAGTATGACATATTTAAACAAAGAGGATGCATTTATATGCTGTAGCAATAGTGATATATATAAAATATATTATAAGGATTATAAACAGCTGATAGCTGAAGCTGGCAGGCAGTTTCCTGATTCGGAGCTTAGTGAGGAAGATAAGGTTCGTTATAATATCAAATAATTGAGATGTAGGGCATTTCCTGTCACAGCTTATGAGGATAATGCATTATTACAGGGGACTGTTCCGGGTGGAACAAACTTTACTGTTTTACATTATTGACATATAGGCAAGGATATAATAAATTAATACTGTTATAAAAATTATTTATATATAAAAGGCACAAGTGACTAAAAAAGAGGTGTATGAACATTGGAAAATATGGAAAATGAATATAATAGAGAGAATACAGAAGGGCAGATGTTGGGACAATATCTTTCGCCATTAGCTGTATGGGCATTATCTTTTGGATGTGCCGTGGGCTGGGGAGCCTTTGTGATGCCGGGCACAACATTTTTACCGGCGGCTGGTCCCCTTGGAACGACACTGGGAATCATGATTGGTGCTGTCATTATGTTGATTATCGGCATGAATTATCATTATCTGATGAACCGGTATCCGGATGCAGGGGGAACACTTACTTATACAATAAAAACCTTTGGATATGACCATGGCTTTTTAAGTGCATGGTTTATTGTGTTGGTATATGTAGCGATTATCTGGGCCAATGCCACTGCACTGACGCTCATCTGCAGAAATTTATTCGGCAGTTTTTTTCAGTTTGGTATTCATTATAAGATTTTAAATTATGATATTTATCTGGGTGAAGTTCTGCTGTCAATGGCAGTGATTATCCTGTTTGGATTGGTATGTATTTTTGGAAAGTGGCTTGCTGTGGGGCTTCAGGTTATATTTGCGTTGCTTCTCTTTGGAGGTATCCTTGTCTGTGCAGGTTCTGTGATGAGAGTCCATGGGGGAGGATTGGAAACCATGGCGCCGGCATTTTCAGCGAACGGAAAGCATCCCATCAGTCAGGTTTTTACGATTGTAGCCCTGTCACCCTGGGCATTTGTAGGCTTTGAGTCTGTCTCCAACTCGGCAGAGGGATTTCAATTTTCAACTAAAAAGACAATATGGATTATGCTTGCTGCCCTGATTACCAGTGCATTATCTTATATCCTGCTGTCACAGATTGCTATTGGCATATTGCCAAAGGAATATCATACATGGACGGAATACATTGCAGATATCGGTAATCTGAGCGGTTTGAAGGGACTGCCGGTCTTTTTCTCCGTAAATAAGGCGATGGGAAAAGCATGTCTTACCATTCTTGGCATTGCAACAGTAGCAGCAATTGCTACCGGTCTTATCGGTAATTACATAGCAGCCAGCAGATTGATGTATACAATGTCACAGGATGGAATTTTATCGGGATGGTTTGGTAAGCTGAATGGGAATGGAAGTCCTCAGAATGCGCTTTTTTTCCTTATTGCTATTTCACTGTTTATTCCGTTTTTAGGAAGAACAGCCATAGGCTGGATTGTAGATGTCAATACTGTTGGTGCAACCATTGCATATGGTTATACCTCAGCGGCAGCGCTTGCCGCTTCAAGAAAGGAAAATAATAAAAAGATACAGATAACGGGTATAATCGGTCTTATCATGTCCATTATATTTTTCTTTTATTTTATGGCATGGTCTGCTGATGCGATGTCCACAGAGTCATATATGATCCTTGCTTTCTGGAGTGTTCTGGGATTTATCTATTTCCGTTATGTGTTCAGTAAAGATACAGAAAAACGTTTCGGAAAGTCAACTGTTGTGTGGATAGGTCTTTTATTTCTCATTTTCTTTACTTCACTGATGTGGGTTAAAAAGGCAACCGACGACATGACTAAAAATATTGTGGATAATATCAGTGAGTACTATGAAATGCAAAATCCCGATAATACACCAGAGGTTATTGCAGATACGGAAGCTTATCTGGCAGAACAATTATCACTTGCCAGTCGGCTGCTGACACAAAACAGCATCATTCAGATGGTATTGATTATTGCCAGTCTTGCGATTATGTTTAGTATCTATACCACCATATCCAAACGTGAAAAACAAATGGAGATGGAAAAATTTGAAGCAGAGGAGAGCAGTAAGGCAAAAAGCATCTTCCTCTCCAATATGTCTCATGATATCCGGACACCAATGAATGCGATTATCGGATATATTAATCTGGCAGAAAATGATGATGATGATGTCGAAAAGATGAGAGAGTATCTTCAAAAGATTAAAAACTCCAGTCATCATTTATTAGCCCTGATTAATGATGTGTTGGAAATGAGCAGGATTGAGAGTGGTAAGATGGATTTAGAGCCAATTGCCATGGACTTGCATAAAACACTGTCGGAAGTGCAGGATATGTTTTCAACACAGATGAGAGAAAAAAATATTGAATTTCTGGTTAATGCTTCCCAGATTAAAAACAGCCATGTGTACTGTGATAAGAACAGGTTAAACCGGGTTTTGTTAAATCTGTTAAGTAATGCCTACAAATTTACTCCGAATGGCGGAACAGTCAGTATCTCATTATGGCAGATTGAAAATGAGGATAAGAATTACGGACAGTATGAACTGAGAGTAAAAGACAGTGGAATCGGAATGACAAAGGAATTTGCCGAGAAGGTATTTGAAGCTTTTGAGCGTGAGCGTACTTCCACTGTAAGTGGTATACAGGGGACCGGACTTGGTATGGCGATTACCAAAAGCATTGTGGATTTGATGGGAGGTACAATCGAAGTTAACACAGCACCGGGCAACGGAACGGAATTTATTATCAGAGTGAAGTTCGAACTTCAAAAAGAAGTACATCAGGAAGAAAATTTCACAGAGGGACAAAAGCAAAAAGAGTTAGAATTAGATTTTACAAAGATGCGTATTCTGCTGGTAGATGATGTGGCAATCAATAGAGAGATTGCGGTCATGCTCCTTGAAAATATGGGATTCACTGTCGAGACAGCAGAGAATGGTAAAGAGGCGGTAGATAAGGTGGCCGCTTCAGAGTCAGGGTATTTTAATGCAGTCCTGATGGATATTCAGATGCCGGTAATGGATGGATACAGTGCGACAGGAGAGATACGAAAGCTTGAGAATAAGGAGTTAGCTGCCATTCCTGTCATTGCAATGACAGCAAATGCATTTTCAGAGGATGTGAAAAAAGCACATGATGCAGGAATGAATGGACACATTGCCAAACCGATTGACATTAATTCAATGACAAATACTCTTAATGAGGTTTTGGGAGGTCAATAAAGTTATAATCTGTGTGGCAGAGATTTTTACAATGTCATTACAATATTTTATATTTTCCCGAACAATTTATAAACAGGTCCATGTTATGACACTATTTTAAAAATTTAGTATAATAACGTGGACTATTTTATTTTTCGGGTTAATTGTGACGTTCTCAGGAGGAAATGATGGTTTAATGGGTTTTATATAAATGTTAGTGCAAATGGGAAGTTTTTATATTCAGGCTGGAAATCCATATGTATTGGATACATAGGACAAACCGTATGTTATCATATGGCTCATTTTCTATATATTCACTGACTGAGGAGATTTATATGAAAAGGTCGTTGACAAAAAGTCATTGACAAATAGGTGCATTTTGATGAAATAATCTGTATTTTATTGTATAATGGAAAAAACGATTAGTTGCAGCAGCGAAAAGCTTGTTGTAACAGCAAAAAACGTTTGTAATAACGCATGAGCAGGATGTACAGAAAAAGACTGTAGAACTGTAGGATTTCAGAACTGTAGAGCGAAATCAGAGCAATTGTTACGAAAACGGAAAGGAGCATTTGAAAATGAAAGCAGAAAAAGAAAAACGAATGCAGTATCGTTCGAGGTATCGAACGAAGAATCAAACGAAAAGACGGGGAAAAGATCTTTTAAAAAGAGGATTTTCTCTGTTTTTGTGTCTGGTGATGTGTCTGACGATGCTGCCAGAGCTGGGATTTACGGCGAAGGCCGATGACCGGTTCATTGCCACCCTTGATTTCTTCGTGATGTCGGAAGAGGACGGACATTTTTACGATACGTTAGACATTACTGTAGAGACAACGGATGGCAGCTATTATGAGCGTCAGAATTGTGATGATTATAAGACCATCGCCAGAGGAAGCAACGCCTTTTTTGACGTGCCGATTCTGGAAGGAAAAGAAGGAAGCACCATTGTGACTGCCTATGTGCAGGCACGTAAAAGCAATGACCGTTTTAAGGCGGTTAAGATGGCGCTTACCAAAGATATGCTGGTGCAAAACGGCGATCATTACGACGTGAAGATTTCTGTCAAAAAGCGGGAGGAAAATAATCAGACAGGTATCATTAAGCTCGGTGGCATGTCCACCTTAAACGATGATCTTGTAGTGACCGATGAAGCAGGCAATCAGGTAACGGCAACCTATTGGATTACGGATCAAACCGATACGGCGATTTCCGACGGTCACCGCTATGATAATACAGATCACAGTGTGAAAGAGATCTGTCTGGAGTTTCCGGATGAGTTAAAAGCCGGACAGAAGCTTCACATACATAACGAATGGAATAACAACCTGTGGGATGCCGATGTCACCCTTGATGCAAACAAGAGTGCCGTATTAAACGGCTATGATGATATCAATTGGTTTGTAAGACCGGATATCGGTGTATGGTGTGATACCCATGAAGGTGAGGAAGGTTACGGTAACGGTGAATACGGCAAGTATACCTATCTCGGCCTTTGCTACCGGAACGGAAGTCTGGTAGAGGATTCCCTGCGGCTGATGCGGCCGGGTGATGCGACCTACCGTCGACCGTCTATAAAAGAGAACGGCTCTTATACGGTATTGATCCTCTTAGCTTCTGCTTATGCGGTAGTGGGAACGGAACATTTTAATACACTGGAGGAGGCAAAGAACAGTCTTGCGGCGCTGGCTGCAGAGAGCAATCAGGAAGCAGCAGACTTGTATGCGGAGGAATCCTTTGAGGCAAAGCTTGTCAGCAAAAAGGACGTATATCTGGGAAATGAAAAAGTATCCAATATGTGGATTACCTGCGATATCCCGAAGGGAACGATCTCACCGTCAATGATGTTTTACGACGGTGAACTGGTATTGCCGGAGAGTACCGGCGGTGCGCTGTTGGCAGGCCATGAATATGCTGTCAATTTCTATACAAAATCCGTAATCACCGATGCTGTCGGCAATGCGGTGATGAGACTCAACTATAACAATGGAAAGACAGAAGAAAAAGAGATTGTGTATGACAATACCTTTGGATATGATGTCTACCGTGAGAGTGACGGAAGGCTGAAACAGGAGTTTTGCAAGAAAGGCGCTTTTCCGCAGGTCGGTACCATGACCTTTCAGGTAGTGTTGCCGGATGATGCAGTGACAGTGGAGAGCATTCAGGTACAGTTTGGAAATATCGATTATAAAGTGCCGGTAAACCGCGAAGTAAAACCATATATTGGCATTTCCTTCGATGGTTCGTCACTGCCGAGACATGATAAAATGTTAACGATCGAAAATGCGGCAGGAAAGATTATTGAGTCAAAGAATTTAGGCAGAGAGGCGATTGCCGATAGTCTGTATATTGAGACAAATGCGTTGGAGAATGGTGAATATACCATCAGAGTGTCCGGCAAAGAGAACGGAAAAAATTTTGAATACGGCAGTACGAAGGTGACTGTTGCGGATAATCTGCCGGCAAAAGCAACGGTCTTTTTGACGGCTGTGGATCCGGCGGACATTATGCCGGTGGTAAAAAATGCAAATGGTGAGACAGGCATCCAGTACGCCCTCAACTGGTATGAGGATGCTGAAGGAACAAAATACATCGGCTCTGAAAGTCATCTGATGATCGACACCAGTGAGACAGTTTATGTGAAGGCAATCCCGATGGGACAGGATGTGATCAATTATCTTCCGACAGCGTTACTGCCGGTGACGGCCTCGGATGAGGGAATGCCGGTTGTTCTGCCGGATTCACCAAAGGTAACGGTATCGGGTAAGGTAAGCGTTGAGAATGAGAAGATGTCCCCGGAGGGACTCACGGTGATCGTGAATACCACCCTGAAGGGATATTCCGTTAACCAGACTGCAGAGACGGCCAAGGATGGAAGCTTTACCCTTGAAAATGTCACCTTCTTTGACGAAGAAGAAGGACAGACCATGCTGATGGTTTCTGATCCGAATATTGAGAAGCTGACGACGACTTTAAAGAGCAATGAGACAGAGAACTTAAATCTGACCGTTAAAATGCGTCAGGGTATTATTCAGACGGAGAATGTGGAGAATATTTCTCTTACCAATGCAGCCGGAGAAGCCATTCCATTTATGAAGAGCGGCAACCGTCTGTATCTGCATGATCCGAACATGGTTTCTGAAAATGAGACATTAACGCTTAGTTCGGTGTATACGGATAAAAGAGGCAGTGCCAAGGTAAAATTAGACGCCGAAAAATCGGGCGTGGCAGAGGCATTTACATGGAGCTACCGTTCCAGAGTGCATGTCCGCTTTGATAATCCATACCGTCAGTCGGTGGTGATGCTGTTATACCGCGACGGGGAATTAGTGGCGAAAAGAGATAATGACAGTTCGCTGACCGGCAGCGGCAAAACGCCAGAATACTGGGGAGATTATCTGGATACGGGAAGCTATACCTATGTATTTGTCAACAGGGGAACTTATCAGATGTTGACGGACGATGCGATAACACAATATGACAAAGCACTGGAAAGCTTTGATGCGTTGGGCAAAAAACAGTATGTTATCTTACAGCACGAGGTAAGTGCGACGTTGACAGGCAGTGAGACAAAGGAAGTTGCGCTTTCGATGCCGATGGGCGTGCCGCCGATGAGCGAGATCAATGAGGAGGCAAGTCAGGTAGCGGTAGAGGTCGGTGATGAGACCATTGATGTCCGGATTACGGTGTCACCGCTTGATACGACGGACAGAAAATTTGCTGTGATTAATGTCTATACAGATCAAAAGGCAAACGGAAGCGGCAAAGTGCTCAACGATCCGAATGTAATCAAGGGAAGTCTGTATATCAATGGACACAGAATTTCAGAGGACGAGCTTGAAAGAGGCTTCAGCACCTATGTAGAAAATGTGACCATGCAAAAGGATGTCTTTGAAAGACAGACGATTCACGGTGACGCAGGCTCTTTTGACGGCTTTTACCAGTTTGCGGTGAAGGATGTGACAAAATACGGCGGCTGGCCGTTAACCCTTCGTTATACCAGTGGAAGAACCGATGTGGAAAAGGTGAATGTTACGGCAACCGTTTCCTTTAGTCAGGATAACAAGAATCAGCGCAGGGTAGGCAGCTTTGAGGAGATCACGCCGGCACTGACACTTGACGCACAGGAACAGATCGGAACGAACTGGGTATACTGTGCAGGAATGGGACCAAAGGACAGCGAGGTCACCATTTATGTAGACGGTGTGGCATCGACGGTTGTGAAGACCAGCAGACAGTCAGGTTATTATTGCGCAAATGTTAAGCTGCCAAATGCTTATGGCAGACAGACCTATGAATTGGAAGCGTCTGCACAAATTGATGGAAATACGTACTATTCGGATCCGTGCGAGGTGAATTATAATTCCGTTTATCCGTATATTGATGATTACGGCTATGTAAGTATCGCTTGGCAGTCGGGTACCAATGATTTTGGAAGCAGAGTCAGTATGCAGTCTTACTGGAAGACGGAGGTTTCGTACCTGTACTACTGGCCGCCGGTTCTGAAAGATGTCGGCATTATCTTTAGAAATCTGGGAGCCTATTCCGATAAGAGTAAGGCGGTCTATGATGTGAAGCTTTGTATTCCGCTAAATGATAAGGTGATTGAAATTCCGGCCCACTACAGAGGTGACTGGACCGATGCAAAAGCCACCGGTACTGCCGGTCTGTGGGTGATTGATCCATACCCGCTGGGTTACACGGCACCGAATAATATGTATATTACCTATAAGGTCGGAAAA
Source organism: uncultured Lachnospiraceae bacterium (assembly GCA_902767015.1). Taxonomy (GTDB): domain Bacteria; phylum Bacillota; class Clostridia; order Lachnospirales; family Lachnospiraceae; genus Bovifimicola. Next base: position 89,244 of record CACXFV010000072.1, read on the forward strand.
CCGGATTATGATATAAAAAAGACAGACAGAGATTCGGTGCTGCAGGATATTGGCAATGATCTGCTGGATTGGAATGGCTTTTTTGCTGATAACAAAATGCAGTTGAGAAATCTTTGGCCGTTTAACGGCAATAAGGATTTTACTTTAGATATTGATAGATTTTATGCAACGAACTGGGAGTCTACCACCTATACCGGTAAGGCAGCTTATCGTGTTGATAATATTATCGGAACGGTAACGATGGAGGACGGTTCAGAAGCGGAAGTGAATGAATCCTTTGTGATGACGGAGGAAGCCGGAAAGACCTATGACGGAAAGACGGCACAGGAATTGATCAGTGAATGGAAGGAAATTACGAAGCCGTTAGTTGCCTATGAAAAAGAGGAAGTTGAGAAACTGATCGAAGAGGGAAAAGAGATTTTCTCTGAGGATGACATAGCATTTTTGGAGGACTATAAAGAGGATATCCAGCAAACCTATCGTTGCATAGGCGATGCTGAGAAAGGTACCTTCTATTCCGAAGACTTTGAGTGGTATACGGTGGAAGGCGGAGACGAAATCTGGTTGTACACCAAGATGGACATGGATACCTATACCTGTGTTTTATGCGAAAGTAAATATGGTGCTGTGTTTGTAGATACTTATAAACGTGTGTTTGAGAAGGGGAAGGAAGCCAGTCCTGATTTCGATGACGAGGAGTACAGTGTATGTGAACAGGTAATGCTTCGCTGGTATTATGTTTTTGAAGCATTGAATAATAAGATGGATGTAATAACAAGGACGAAAGCAGAGGCAGAAAAATCCTACGATTCCGATGGACAGTCATCTGTATCTGCATCCGAAGCAGAGAGTGGTCTGATCGGAAAACTCTATTATGGAGGAGGAAGTCCGCAGTCACTTCCGAGAAAAGGAAGCTGGGGTGAATCATTAGGGCAGAATAATCATTCCTCGTATCTTTCGATAGGTTCCGATTTGCAGCAGATCAAAATACGGAATGGTATTTCGTCATTAGATGCAGATAATATTTGTGAACAGTATAATCAAGGATACACCACCAACGGAGGTGTAGGATTGGATCACGATGCGCACGAATGGGGCGGAGATTGCATTAAGGAAGTAGCCAATATTACGAAGACTTCGACCAGTGGCGCAAAAGGTGGTGCGGAAGGCGTAATCAAAACTGTAGCAAAGAGTGAAGCAAAAAAAGGATTTCAAGGCTGGGTAGCAGGAATGTTCGGCGGTGAGCGCAGAGATGCCCGCACGCGTAAGGCTATCATGAATGTATATCAAAAGCTGAAACAAAAAGAAATGAACGGTCAGCAGGTCGATTGGACGAATTTCCCGCATACTCAGGAAACGCAGGATGATTATCTGAATTATTGGAAGGATAAGAGCAAAAAAGCGAGAAAAGATGCAGGAAGAGATAGAACATTCCGAAGAAAAACCAATACCCGTGTGGCAGTGGATCCTTCCGGATACATTTACGCCGGTGTTAAGAGTAACCGGATCAGTGATGTGACGGCGAAGATTTATGAAGTGGATGACAGTGGCAACCGAACCTTATGGAATGCGACGGAATTTGCACAGAACAATCCGTACATTTCAGATGAAAAAGGTGTGTACCAGTGGATGGTGCCGACAGGAAAATGGTCAGTTACCTTTGAAAAGGCCGGCTACCAAACCTATACGACCGGAGAAAGTGACGGTTATGGTGCGGATAAGGCAGGAGACACATGGTATATGCCGGTATTCCCTGAGCAGTTAGACGTCAATATTAATTTACAAGCACTGGAAGCACCGAAGGTCGTTTCCTGTGAGGCAGACAAGACAACCAGAGAGGTATTTGTGGTATTTGACCAGTACATGGATATCGAAACGCTGTCAGCGGATCGTTTTACATTGGTAGAAAATACCATCAATAAGCTTTCAGTAGAGGAAGTAACTTATCCGGATGCGGAGGAAAATGATGGAAAAACCTATGCAAGAACTGTCAGACTGATTTTGCCGGAGGAGGTTGACGGCAGCAATACCGTCTTAAGAATTGAAAGAGCAGTAACAAGCTATACGGGACAGACAATGGACAGTGCTTATGTATCAGAGAAGCTGGAGCCGGTAAGAATTGACCGGACAGCAACACCGGTGATGAGTGTGAAAGACGGCGAGTTAGAGACGAATACCATTATCACGCTGACCTGTGATACGCCGGGTGCTAAGATTTTCTATACCGTAGACGGCAGTGAACCGACAACCGCTTCTAAGCTGTACACGGAAGAAATCGCCATGACAGGAACGATGAATGTGAAGGCAATCGCTATCGCACCGGGCAGAGATGCCAGTGAAGTGGCAACAGCCGCTTACTCCATCGCAAAGGCAGAGCAGCCGATTATACCACAGTTTACCTTGGGCGATGTCAATGATGATGAGGAGGTTAATATTGCAGATGCACTGATGATTTCCCGCTATGATGCAGGACTGGCGGAGCTTGACGAGACTGCCTTACTGGCAGGCGATGTCAACGGTGATGATGAGGTCAATATTGCGGATGCATTGATGATATCCCGTTATGATGCAGGACTGATCACGGAATTTAATACAGGAAACTAACGGAAAGTAATTAAGTAATCGATTTATAACAAATTAATAGATTAATAAATAAATTAAGACATTAATTAATAATTTAATCATTTATTTGGAAACAGTACCTTGATCACTTGGTCGATTTTCGGCGGAAATGCCGTAAACATAGGTATTTTCGCCGAAAACAGTCAAGCATTGACAGGTAGCGTTTCTAAAGCGAAGAAACATCATTCCTTCACTAAAGTTGGACGATGGAAATTTTATTGAAAAATTTATACTATAAATAGAAGGAGGACGATTTGCATGAAGCTGAGAAAATTCGTAGCACTTGCCTTAGCGGCAGGGATGATCCTACAGCCGAACATGATTCCGGTCAGGGCGGCAGATACACAGCCGGCTTCGGCGATTCCGTTTATCATTTCGGCAGACGCCACCTATACCGGTACAGCCGAAATTATGTCAACACTCAATATCAATGGTCAGACGGTTGTCATCGACGGTGATCTGGTGCAGAGTGCGGATATCCATTTGGACGGAGGCGATCTGCGGGTAACCGGTAACTGGTGCCAGAAGGGCGGAACGTTTTATACAGAGGGCGGCCAGATCATTGTGGCCGGTACCTATGAACAGCAGGGCGGTCTGTTAATGACAGGCAGCAGTGAGGAAGGTTCCACCAAGGGAGGCGTCATTGAGATTCAAAAGGATGCCGTTCTGTCCGGTAAGGGTATTACCGGCAAATACGGAACCACCAATTTTAAGGGAAATCTTGACCAGCATAAGGACGCTGCTATCAACGCCGAAAACGGTGCCGTGACAGTGGCAGGCAGCCTTGAACAGAAAGGAAATATTTCAGCCGGTAGCGGTATCATTACGGTGGCAGGAAACTTACATCAGTATAGCGACACCACATTATCCATAGAAAAGGGTAATGTGACCGTGGACGGTAATTATACCATGGCAGAGTATGGTGAGGACGAGGAAGGCAATACGGTCATCAATTCAGTAAACTCTGCGTTAAAGATGACCGAGGAAGAAGGATATTTTACGGTAGGCGGTGATTTCCTGATCAACAGTAAGCTGTATGATTATTATAACAGGCTGACGGCAGGAACGCTGGAACTGAAGGGTAACTTTACGCAGATGCAGGGTAGTGACGGTACGACAAGTAACTTTAATGCTAAAGACAATCATAAGGTTGTCTTTTCCGGTACGGGAAAACAGACGATAAGTTTTGAAAATCCGAAAAGCTCCGGCTTCAATACCCTTTTGGAGACGAAAAACAAGAATGTAGACCTTACCGCTGCAAGAATTAAAAATATCGGAAAAGATGTGACGGTAGCAAACTTTGTCCAGTATGGGGAGCTTTCTTTAGAGGGCGGTACCCTGACAGTGACGAATGACCTGACACAGAATGGTAATATCAGCATAGGTAACGGTCAGTTGAAGGTAAACGGCAATATGCTGCAGCAGGAAGGAACCTTCCAGATCAACAGTGGTGTAGCAATGGTCAAGGGCAATTATACCATGGCAGAACCTGTCAAGGCAGAGGATGGAACGACAGAATACCAGTCAGTGTCTGCCGCCTTGAAGATGGAAGATGATAACGGAAAGTTTGTGGTAGGCGGTGACTATTATGTCAACAGTAAACTGTATGACTATTATAACAGGCTGACCGCAGGAACGCTGGAGCTGAAAGGAAACTTTACCCAGCGGCAGGGCAGCGATGGAACAACGAGTAATTTTAACGCAAAGGAGAAGCATAAGGTGATCCTTTCGGGCAACAAAGAGCAGGTAATTGACTTTGAAGATCCTGATAGCTCCGGCTTTAATATTCTCTATGCAACGCCAAACCATGAGGTAAAGCTTACATCTGCCAGAATTAGAACGATTGGTGATAAAGTGACGGTGGAAAGCTTTGTCCAGTACGGTGATCTGAATCTGGGAAGCTATCAGTTAAATGTCCTCGGGGATATGACACAGTATGGCAATGTCAATGTGGAAACGGGTACGTTGAAGGTTGACGGCAATTACTTCCATCTGAAGGATACGCTGACTGTTGGCGCTGGAAAGGTAACTGTGGGAAAAGATTATGTCATGGCTGAAAAGACCATCGCTGAGGACGGAACCGTCACCTATGGCTCTGTCAGTGCGGCACTCAAGATGGAAAATGCTGCAGGCTACATGCGGGTGTGGGGAGACTATTATGTCAACAGCCGCCTGTATGACTATTACAACAGACTGACCGCAGGCACCTTGGAGATCAAGGGAAACTTTAAGCAGATGCAGGGCTCTGACGGTACAACGTCGAATTTTAATTCCAAGGAAAATCATAAGGTCTATATTTCCGGTCGTCAGGCACTGACGGTGGAGTTTGAGAATCCGAAAAGCTCCGGCTTTAATATCTTAAGCGGTGCCGACAATGCGAAGGCGGATCTGCTGTCGGCAAGAATTACCACATTAGAGCAGGATGCGGTAATCGGAAGCTTCGTACAAAATGATCCGTTAGACTTAAACGGTCATAAGCTGACGGTATGCGGTGATATGACACAGTACGGCGATATTTCCCTGAACGGCGGCGAACTGGTGGTGGAAGGCGATTACCTGCATGAGACAGGTACGTTAAACATTCAGGACGGAACGCTGACGGTCAAGGGTGATTACCGTATGCAGAAAAAGGTGACGGATGAAGAGGGCAAGGTTACCTATGAAGCAGCAAGTGCCGCCTTAAAGATGGAGAATGCAGAAGGTCATTTTACCGTGGAAGGCGATTATTACGTGCAGAGTAATCTGTATGATTATTACAACAGGCTGACTGCAGGAACCCTTGAGTTAAAGGGCAACTTCACACAGATGAAGGGCAGTGACGGAACCACAACCAATTTTAATGCCAAGGAGGCACATAGGGTTATCTTCTCAGGAGATAAGCTGCAGACCGTAACCTTTGAGAATGCGGGAAATGATGCCGGCTTTAATATCCTGTGGGAGACGAAAAACAGTAATGTTGCTATCAACAAAGGAAGGATCAAGGCCATTGCTACGGAGGTTACCTTACGGAATTTCAGCCAGTATGGAACTCTTTCGTTAGACGGAGGCAAGCTGACCGTGACAGAGGGGCTTATCCAGTACGGTGACATCAACTTAGGCAGCGGTGAGCTGAATGTATACGGTGACATGTCGCATCAAAATGGTACCTTCCAGATCAACAGCGGTAAGGCGATGGTCATGGGCAATTATACCATGGCGGCCACCGTTTACGCAGAAGACGGCAGTGTCAGCACCGGATCAGCCAATGCCTGCCTTAAGATGGAAGAGGAAGCGGGATACTTTACTGTGTGCGGCGATTACTATGTAGACAGTAAGCTGTACGATTACTACAACAGGCTGACCGCAGGAACCTTAGAGCTTCGCGGCAACTTTACCCAGAAAAAGGGAAGTGACGGAACAACCACTGCTTTCAATTCCAAGGATAAGCACAGGATCGTTCTTGCAGGAGTCGGTAAACAGGTGATCAATTTTGAAAATGCAGGTAATTCCGGCTTTAATATCCTGACAGGTACCGATAATAAGCAGGCAGACCTTGTCAGTGCCAGAATTAATACGCTGGAAGAGGATTGCATGATCGGCAGCTTTACCCAGTACGGCACGTTGGATTTAGGCGGTCACCGGTTTGGTGTAAACGGTGATATGACAGAGCTTGGCGATATCAATGTCAATGGCGGCGCACTGATCGTAGAAGGCAATTATCTGCACACCAAAGGAACGTTACAGGTGCAGAACGGAGACGTGACGGTGAGAAAAGATTACAGGATGCAGAAATTAGACACTGACGAGGAAGGTAATCAGGTCTATGTAAGTGCTGATGCAGCCCTTAAGATGGAAAACGCTGAAGGCACTTTTACCGTGGAGGGTGATTATTACGTGCAGAGTAACCTGTATGATTATTATAACAGGCTGACGGCAGGAACGATGATCCTAAAGGGTAACTTTACCCAGTTAGAGGGAAGTAACGGAACAACCTCTAACTTTAATGCTAAGGACGAACACAGAGTGATCCTGTTCGGTACAAAGGGACAGACAATTTATTTTGAGAATCCGGAAAGCTCAGGCTTTAACATTTTGTATGAGACACCGAATCCGGAAGCAGAGATTACCAGTGCAAGGATTTATGGAATCGGTGAAGATGTGACGTTAGCAAGCTTTACGCAGTACGGTAATCTGGCACTGGCAGGCGGTAAGCTGACAGTGACGGATGATCTGACAGAGTATGGCAACATCAATGCCAATGACGGTGCATTGATCATCAACGGCAACTTTTATTATAAGAGCGGAACCTTAAGTGTGGGCACCGGAACGGTCATCAACAAAGAGATAGAGATCAAGGACGGAACTCTGAAGCCGGCAAATTCAGCGAATGAGGAAAAAACCGTGATCTACAATGCCTCTTCGGGCATGGCCGGACAGCTTGATCTGTCAGGAGATATCAATGCGGACAATACAGTGGATATCGCAGATGCATTGCGCATATCGCAGTATGACGCTGATCTGACAGAGCTTAGTGCGGAAGCAATTGTAGCAGGCGATGTCAATGGCGACGGCGTGGTCGACATTGCAGATGCACTGTTGATTTCACAGTATGATGCAGGCTTGATCGTGTGGGTCAGAAGGTAAGAAAAATATTGTATTCATTTTTTTCAAGAGGCTATGCAACAGCATAGCCTCTTGTGTCATAGAGAAGTAATGGGTAAAGATGGATATATGGAATTATTATTGCAGGTATTGTGGTAACATTTTACCCTCCGTTACATTCCGGGTTATTAAAAAAGTAAGGAAAATACGCAGTTCATTCATGAAACAATGTAGCATGAATAAGAATGAATATGTTTCATTTGAAGCTGATAACATTCTTCCGCTATTTTGCTCGGTGCAGTATATCCGTTTGCTCAAGTTCAGACAGACATTAATAGACCTTGACAGCCATAAGACAAATGGTAAAATAGTTATCAGAGTGGACAAAGGAATTGTTTATTAATTATTTTTAACTTGCCGCCTGCAATGTCATAGATGAAGCATTGCAGGCGGCAAAGTAAAAAGTTAATTATGAACAGTCCCTAAGTAAATGCTTTATGAGAAAATAAGAGAAATAACAAGTAAGGATGCCGAAGGAAATAAGTGAAGAGTTCCTTTCCGTTCAAGATGAGTATTTACAGGCGGAAAATATGGCTCAGGGGATTACTGATGTCAATAGTTTACAACCGTGTAGTATTAATGAACGGATATATTTGTGGCAAGGTGACATAACTACACTGAAAATTGATGCTATTACGAATCCTGCTAATAAAGGTATGCTAGGCTGCTTTCAACCTTTACATAATTGTGCAGATAATATTATTCATTCCAAGAGCGGAATCCGGTTGCGGCAGACGTGTCATCATATTATGAAGAAACAGGGACATGAGGATCCGACAGGACAGGCGAAAATCACACCTGCTTATAATCTGCCATGCCGATATATACTTCATACAGTTGGTCCTATTGTTCAGGACCGACTGACAAAAGAACATGAGAGATTATTGGCATCATGCTATTTATCATGCCTCAAACTGGCCGAGGAATCCGGAGTAGAAAGTATTGCATTTTGTTGTATTTCTACCGGTGTTTTTATGTTTCCGAACGAGAGGGCGGCAGAGATAGCAGTCAAGACGGTGAAAGAATATCTTGACTGCCATGACGGCATTAAGAAAATAGTGTTTAATGTTTATAAAGAAATAGATTTGGAAATATATCAACATTTATTATAACGAGGAATGGGTAATGAAAGCTATGGCGGCGCAAGGCTTCGTGAAAGATGCAGACGGGATGTTTGCAGTGCCGGAGAGCAGGGATATATCTATGCGTATTCCGACAGAGATGATACCGAAATGTCCGATAGACGGAAGTAATGTAGTCATGAACCTGAGAGCGGATGACAGCTTCCTTGAGGATCAGTATTGGGGAATGGCTTCGGCAGCATACTCGGATTTTCTGAGACGGCATGAAGGATTGCATGTACTCTATCTGGAGTTTGGTGTAGGAGCAAACACCCCCGTAATAATCAAGTACGTATTCCATGCACTGACCGCAGAAAATCCACTTGTTATTGGTGGCGGTATGGCAATCCATGCTTGCAATATGCACGGGTAAAAAAAATGGAGGAATGGTGTTATGTGGAGATGGATTTTACTTTTGGCAGCTACACTGGCATTATCAGTTATAGGTGTCGTTTATCTGACAAAATGCTTTCATAGATTTAGTTTTGTTAAAAGGTTAGGTGAAAAAAAGAACAAAATTTCGTGGGTAGTCGCTGTCGTTCCATCTGTTTTGGTCCTGGGAGTATTTACAATTTGTATCAATATTTATTCAGCTGTTGTTGTGTACATACACTTGATGATTTTTTGGCTGATATGTGATTTTGTTTTAGTTATCGTGAGTAAATGTCTGAAAAAGAATGACAAAAAAAGTAATATTGTATACAATATTGAGGGTGTGACGGCAATAGTGCTCACTATTATCTATATGGGTATAGGATGGTATAATGCCCGCCATGTATCTGAGACAGACTATACATTTTATACCTCAAAGGATCTTGGGGTGGAGTCTTTGAGAGTGGTAGAAATAGCGGATTCACACCTCGGAGTAACATTAGACGGAACAAAATTTGCCAGAGAAATGAAGAAGCTTCAGAAGGTAAATCCGGATGTTGTGGTTGTCGCAGGTGATTTTGTCGATGATGATTCCTATAAGAAAGATATGATAGAAGCCTGTCAGGCACTTGGTGATTTAAATACAAAATATGGTGTGTATTTTATATTTGGTAATCATGACAAGGGATATTATCATTACAGAGATTTCACATCACAGGAGTTACGGGATGAGCTTACGAAGAATAACGTACTCATTCTTGAAGATGAAAGTATACTGATAGAAGATCATTTTTATATTATTGGAAGACAGGATAGGACAGAAACAGACAGAATGGATATGAATACACTTACAAAAGACTTGGATCATTCAAAATATATGATTCTGCTTGACCACCAGCCAAATGATTATGACCATGAGGCTGAGGCTGATGTTGATCTGGTTTTATCAGGACATACGCATGGCGGACATCTTTTTCCATTAGGTCCTATAGGACTTATGCTGAAGGCGAATGACAGAGTATATGGTACGGAAATAAGAAACAATACAGGATTTGTGGTCACTTCGGGAATTTCAGGATGGGCAGTGCCTTTTAAGACAGGAACGTTTTCAGAGTTTGTTGTGATTGATATAAAAAGCAAAAACTATTGAATACAGCGCAAAAATGTGCTATTATGACATGTAGTTTTGTTTTGAACATTTATTTAACAGATAGGGAATCTTATCAGGAATATAGGAGGTAATATTTTATGACATTAACAGGTGCGATTATCTATTATACCGGTATGTTTATATTAGCTACGGGCTGTGCCGTGCTTGGCTGTTTCATCGGCTCATCCCTCAGAAAGAAAAAGAATGCAAAGCTTGAAGTACCGGCTAAGAATAAGTAATCTTGATAAATAAAGTTGAAAGAAATTGATTAAGAAAGGATATGTGCAGACTGCCCTTTCTTTCAACATTTTATGGGCAGTGTTACAGCGACGCTGTAGTAATATGCAAAAAGTGTAACAATGGAAAAATACGGAGTAAATGAACTGAGAAGAATGTTTCTTGAATTTTTTGAGAGTAAAGACCACTTAAAAATGAAAAGTTTTTCTTTAGTTCCGCATAATGATAATAGTTTGTTGTTAATTAATTCAGGTATGGCACCATTAAAGCCATATTTTACAGGACAGGAGATTCCGCCGAGAAGGCGTGTGACAACCTGTCAGAAATGTATCAGAACCGGAGATATAGAGAATATTGGAAAGACGGCCAGACACGGTACTTTTTTTGAAATGCTCGGTAATTTCTCTTTTGGAGACTATTTTAAGACAGAGGCGATTCACTGGTCGTGGGAATTTCTGACAGAGGTAGTGGGCTTAGATGCTGACCGTCTGTATCCTTCGGTATATGAAAATGATGATGAAGCTTTTGATATTTGGAATAAAGAGATGGGAATTGCGGCTGAGAGAATTTTTCGATTCGGCAAAGAGGACAATTTCTGGGAGCATGGTGCAGGACCTTGCGGACCATGTTCTGAGATTTATTATGACCGTGGAGAAAAGTATGGCTGTGGCAAGCCGACTTGTACAGTAGGATGTGACTGTGACAGATATATGGAAATCTGGAACAATGTATTTACCCAGTTTGAAAATGACGGTAAGGGTAATTACGAAGAATTAAAGCAGAAGAATATTGATACGGGCATGGGACTTGAGCGACTGGCCAGCGTAGTGCAGGAGGTTGACTCAATCTTTGATGTGGATACAATATTTGCTTTGAGAAACAGAGTGTGTGAGATTGCCGGTGTTACGTACCAGCAGGAGTATAAGACAGATGTTTCTATCCGTATTATCACAGACCACATACGTTCTGCGACATTTATGATTTCTGATGGTATTATGCCTTCTAATGAAGGACGAGGTTACGTTTTGAGAAGAATTATAAGACGTGCCGCAAGACATGGAAGGTTACTTGGAATTGAAGGCGCTTTTCTGGCAAACTTAAGTGAAACCGTCATTAATGGCTCTAAGGATGGTTATCCTGAGTTGGAAGAGAATAAAGACATGATTTTCAATGTTCTTACCGAAGAAGAAAATAAGTTTAATAAGACCATTGATTTGGGACTGAATATTTTAAGCAGCATGCAGAAGGATATGGAGGAAAATGGTCTGAAGGAGCTTTCGGGCGAAAATGCCTTTAAGTTATATGATACTTACGGATTTCCGATGGATTTGACGAGAGAAATTCTTGAAGAAAAGGGTTATACAATAGATGAAGCCGGATTTGAGGCAGCCATGAAGATACAGAGGGATACTGCGAGAAGCAGCCGTAAAAAGAGTAACTATATGGGAGCAGATGCAACTGTTTATGAGCAGATTTCTCCTGCTATTACTTCCAAGTTTGTCGGTTATGATAACCTTGTGTATACTTCAAAGATATCTGCACTCACTACGAATACGGAACTTACACAGGCACTGGCTGACGGCGATGAGGGAACGATTATTGTTGATGAGACCCCTTTCTATGCTACCATGGGTGGTCAGGAGGCAGATACAGGTATCATTACTACCGATGATGCGGAATTTGTGGTTAAGAATACCATCAGCCTGATGGGAGGAAAAGTTGGACATGTAGGCGTTGTTACAAAGGGAATGTTTAAGATTGGTGAAACCGTCAGCTTAAAAGTGGATGAGGCATCAAGAAGTGCTACTGCTAAAAATCACAGTGCCACACATTTGCTTCAAAAGGCATTGGTAATGGTATTGGGCTCACATGTGAAGCAGGCCGGTTCCCTTGTGAATAAAGACCACTTACGCTTTGATTTTAATAATCCTCAGCCGGTAACAGCGGAGGAGCTTGCAGAGGTAGAGGCTATTGTCAATGAAAAGATTGCGGAAGCATTGTGCGTTGAAACACAGGTCATGACCATCGATGAAGCCCGCAAGACAGGAGCAACCGCATTATTCGGAGAAAAGTACGGTGATACTGTCAGAGTTGTCAATATGAGTGAATTTTCAAAAGAATTTTGTGGTGGAACACACGTGAAGAATACATCTGACATCAGATTATTTAAGATTATCTCAGAGAGCGGTGTGGCAGCCGGCGTGAGAAGAATAGAGGCACTTACGGGAAATGGTGTCATAAAGTATTATGAAGAGCTGGAAAAGACATTAAATGCTGCTGCAAAGACTTTAAAGACAGACAGCAGTAAGCTGGTAGGCAGAATCGAAGCTCTTTTGGCAGAAATCAAGACATTGGACAGCGAAAATGAGAGTTTAAAGAGCAAATTGGCGAACAATTCGTTGGGCAATGCGGCAGACAATATTGAAGTAATCAATGGTTTCAATGTGCTGGCTACGAAAGTAGAGAATGTTGACATGAATGGTCTTAGAAATCTGGGCGACAGCATCAAGGAGAAATATTCTAATATCATCATTGTTTTAGCTTCTGCACAGGGAACTGAAAAGGTGAATCTGATTGTCATGGCTGATGATGAGGCAGTGAAGAATGGTGCTCATGCAGGTAATATCATAAAGACCATTGCGCCGATTGTAGGTGGCGGCGGTGGTGGACGTCCTAATATGGCCCAGGCAGGCGGAAAAAATCCGTCAGGCATTGACGAAGCACTCGCTAAGGCAAAAGAAGTGATATTATAAAAATTTTTGTTGACGAATGGAAAATTTATGCTATAATATGTCTAGTGCAAAAAAATACCCAAACAGTTGTATTATGCACAATTTACACAACTGGAGGGAGGTTAGGTGTGAGCTATGTCAAATGTAATCGTTAAAGAAAACGAATCGTTAGATAGTGCTTTACGCAGATTCAAGAGAAACTGCGCTAAGGCTGGCATTCAGCAGGAAATTCGTAAAAGAGAACATTACGAGAAGCCAAGCGTAAAGCGCAAGAAGAAGTCTGAAGCTGCAAGAAAACGTAAATATAATTAATTTTATGATAAGGATAAGCCTATAGCAATGTAGGCTTATTTTTTTGCGCCGATGTGTCAGAACAGCGGTTCACAAGTATATTTTAGAGAAATATTTCATATAGATAAATAATGATACAAAAAGGCAGTGTTTCTGATGACAAGGGAGAATATGTCTGAGCAGTTCAAAATACCAAAAGAAGTGTCGATGGGAGCATCCGTGATGCACATTACCGGTCAGTATGAGCTGTTTGTTGAAAACTATAAAAATATCATAGCATATACCAATGAGCAGATAAAACTTCAGGCGAAAACCTGCAAAATATACATCAGCGGCAAGAATCTGGAAATAGAATACTTTAACGAATCAGGAATGAAAATACATGGCAGATTGAAGGAAATAGAATTTGTATAGGGAGTGGTAAAAATTTATCGTTTATCTGATTATATGAAGGGGTACTTGAAAATTAACTTTACGGGGAGGGACCGAATACGTTTTCTGAATCTGTGTAAAAATAATCATCTGAAGGTATGGAACGTATGTACCTATGATGATTCAGATAAAATTACGTTCTTAACTTCATTAAGTGCCTTTTATGAAATGCGGGGGATTCGAAAAAAGTGTAGCGGGCGCTTAAAAATAGATGAAAAAAAAGGGCTTGTATTTTTGCTTAAAAAGTATAGAAAAAGAATATTCTTTGCTGCAGGACTGGCTGTTTTTTTTGTCCTGATAAAGCTTATTTCTCTGTATATCTGGGATATTTCGTTTGACGGGAATTATTCCTATACCGATATTGAACTTATGAATTTTCTAGAAGAAAACCATATTCATAACGGACTTAAGAAAAAAAATATCAATTGTGACCACATAGAATTTCTTCTCCGAAAAAAATATAATGATATCACATGGGTGTCTGCTGAGTTGAAAGGTACAAGATTAATTATACATATAAAAGAAAACTTTGATACAAACATTGCAAAAATTGAAGATACCCCCTATAATATTATCAGTAATGTGAACGGAGTTGTTGACAGCATCATAACCCGCAGCGGTGTACCACTTGTTAAGAGCGGAGATGAGATAACAGAGGGACAGGTGTTGGTAAGCGGCAGTGTGGCGCTTCTGAATGATGCAAAAGAAGTGACAGGATATGAATTTGTCAATTCTGATGCGGATATCTATGCCTGTCTGATACAGCCATATCAGGAGACATTTGAACTTACCCATGACCAAAAGCTTTATACCGGAAGAAAAAATACGGCACTTGCGGTGGAATTGTTTGGAAGGAAGCTCTGCTTTTCCGGATTTTCAAAAAAATTAGGCGATTATGATGTGATAAAGGATTACAAAAACATTACTCTGACGAAGAACTATTATCTTCCTTTTTCTGTCTGCAAAATGAGTTTTAAAGAATATAAAACGGAGAGCTTTAAGTATACCGAAGAGGAGGCAAGACAGCTTGCCGAAGAAAAAATGAATCATTATATTGATAAATTGCAAGAAAAGGGTATTCAAATTATAGAAAATAATGTTACAATAGGTGTGTATGAAAATAAATGTGTGATATCGGGTGATTTTATAATACGGCAAAAGATAGGGAAAATTGAGTACATTGATGCCGACACCATGAATCAGCCGTTAGAGGATGGGAATAAGTGACACGGAAAGGACTGGCGAATGAGCGTTATTGAAAATATCATAGATGTACCTGCGGAGTATAACAGCGAGATATTTGGTCAATTTGATTGTAATATTAAGAAAATAGAAAGAACTTTGCACGTTACCATTATCGCGAGAAATTCAGAACTTAAGATTATTGGCGGGGAGAATAGTGCGACACGTGCCAAAAAGGTCATAGAGACACTGATAGAAAAAGCAAGGGCAAAAGAGGAGATTAACGAGCAGTTAGTAAATTATGCCCTCTCACTTGCTTTTGATGATAAGGTTGAGACATTAAATGAGCTTGATGAGAGTGTTATCTGTCGTACCATTAACGGTAAGCCTGTTAAGCCTAAGACACATGGTCAGAAGAAATACATCGATATGATCAAGAAATACATGATAACCTTTGGTATAGGACCGGCAGGTACAGGAAAGACTTATCTGGCGATGGCAATGGCGATTACTGCCTTTAAGAATGGAGATGTATCGAGAATCATTCTCACTAGACCGGCGATTGAAGCAGGTGAAAACCTTGGTTTTCTGCCGGGGGATTTGCAGAGCAAGGTAGATCCGTATCTAAGACCTTTGTATGATGCGTTATATCAGATTATGGGGGCAGAATCCTATATTCATAACAGTGAAAAAGGATTGATAGAGGTGGCGCCGTTGGCTTACATGAGAGGGCGTACCTTAGATAATGCCTTTATCATATTGGATGAGGCACAGAATACTACGCCGGCGCAGATGAAGATGTTTCTGACAAGAATCGGCTTCGGCTCAAAAGTGGTGGTAACTGGTGATTTGACACAGAAGGATTTAAAAGATAATATTACCAGTGGACTGGAAACCGCGATAAAGGTTTTGGGTTCTGTTGACGATATAGCATTTATAACATTGACGAATGAAGATGTGGTGAGACATCCTTTAGTTCAGAAAATTGTAAAAGCCTACGAAGACTATGAGAACCGGAACAAAAAAACGGACAAGGGCAATAAAAGAATTCGATAAAGGATTAGGTAACAAAAGCATGAGAACTAATACAAAAAACGAAGTTTTTAAGGTTATATTATTTGTTTTAAGCACTGTCGGAGTTTTTATCGCGGTAAAATTCAAATGTGACAAGTTAACGCTGTGGCAATATGAGAAGAATATGCGGTTGCTCATCACGGTATTTGCCTGTGTTTTTTCGCAGATGGGACTCTTCTTTGTGATGAAGCCATACGAGGCACCGTCAAAACTGATATATAAGTATGTTGTTCCTTTAGGAATTGCAGTCGGCATTATGTTTATTGATACAAAGTATCTGAAGTTTGCACCGTTTTTATTGCCAATTGTGCTTTTTATGGTGTTTTATAATACAAGCTGTGCCTTTTTATTTCAGAGTTTTATATGTATCATGTATTATTTTACAGGTTTTTTGGCAGAAGAATTAATTATTTTATATATGTTTTATGCGGTGCTTATCATTTTTATCATACATCATTCCACCAGTGTGGCAAGGTATGTCATATCGGGCATTATTACGATTATTTCTTATGTGTTTATGTATTACAGCTATCAGTATATGATATATGAGAAGGTAGATATGAAAGCAATCGGTTTGAGCCTGATACCAATCGTGATCAGTATCATTCCACTGTATGTTAAGTTTATCCTGATTGTGATTAATGATTCTTATTTACGAAAGAGTTTAAAAGATATCTGCGATGATGAGAATGAACTTCTTTTGATGCTGATGGAACGACACTCCGAGACATATTTCCATTCAGTGCAGGTGGCGGATGTGGCAGTTAGAGCGGCTAAAAAAATGCATGCCAATGTCAATCTGGTCAATGCGGGGGCTAGATTTCATGAAATTGGAAGATTAGAGAGCAACGATTATATTCCGGCAGGCATCCAAATTATGAAGAAAAATCACTTTCCAGCAGAAGTCATCAGAATTGTCCGTGAGCATAACAGCAAGACATATATTCCCAAAACGATTGAGTCGGCCATTGTCATGCTGGCAGATACCATTGAAACTACGATTAATCAAATGATAGAAAAAAATGGTTACGATATCAATAAAAAGAAAATTGTCGGACAGGTTATCGATATTCGTTTTGACAACGGAGTGCTTGATGATGCCCTTAAGGATGTTCATCAATATAAAGAATTGCGTCAGGCGTTTATGTCATTATACTGATATCGCGGAAAAGAGGAATAGGAATGAGTATCTATATTGAAAAAGAGACAGAAGCCACACTGGATTTTGATTTTGAACAATTGATTAACGATGTTATCCTTTACACGGAAGATTTTGAGGGACTTGACTATGAAGCTGAGGTAAATGTGATTCTGACAGATAACGAGGGAATATGTGAGGTTAACAGGGAATGCAGAGGAATCGATGCTCCGACGGATGTGTTGTCTTTTCCTATGCTCGACTATGAGGCGGCAGGAGATTTCGGGGTGATTCATGAGGAGGATGACAGCCAGTTTAATCCGGATACAGGTGAATTATTATTAGGCGATATTATGATTTCGCTTGACAGGGTAAAGTCGCAGGCAGAGGAATACGGACATTCAAGACAACGGGAGATGGCTTTTCTGATAGTACACAGTATGCTGCATTTATTTGGATATGACCATATCGCAGAGGATGAGCGTGAGCTCATGGAGGAAAAGCAGCGCAGTATCCTTGATGGACTTAATATCACAAGATAGCTGATACTACTATAAAATTTCAAAGTGTGATATGCGTGATAAATGACAGAAAGACAGAATGGCAGGATAAGCACTCTGACAAAAGGAGGATTTATGGAGAATGAAATATTAATTTCGTATGCAAAAAAAGCGATGGGGAATGCCTATGCACCGTATTCCGGCTTTAGTGTCGGTGCCGCGTTGCTTACCACAGAGGGAGAGATTTTTACGGGCTGTAATGTTGAGAATGCTTCTTTTGGTGCCACCATCTGTGCGGAGAGATGTGCGGCCATGAAGGCAATTTCAGAGGGATACACTTCTTTTGAAAAGGTTGCGATTGTTTCCTCATCCGGTGATTACACTTATCCGTGCGGTATATGCAGACAGTTTTTGGCTGAGTTTATGGAGGAGGGAACGATTATTCTCTGTAATGAGGAAGGAACCATCAAAGAATACACCCTCGAAAAACTCATCCCTTATGCATTTAATCTTTTAACATAATTATTGTTATTGATTGCTACCACACCCGGACAGAAACAGAATCAAAATGAAAATAAATGTATAATTTTAAAAAAAATGCCAACAATATATGTATCATCATTTTGAAAGGTTGTTATGATATGAATTTATCTTTAAAAAGGACAGCATATATTGTTTCATTTTTTACATTGGCATCCATTTTTGCATTGTTATACTATGCCGGATATTACTATGCCACCAGTAATCATTTGGGTTCGGACAATTTGATTACTAAAAATGAAGTCGCCGACAGTAATCCGGGTATCAGGGATATTCCATCCACTGCGGATGTGGCGGCTGAGACGGAGCAGATTGTGAATACTGATACGGTGTATATTGAACAATGCTTTAATTCTGATACGGGAGAAATGACAGATGTCAAAAAAGCAATGCCTATCGAACTTTTAGGACTTAACAGAGAGCAGGTAATTGATTATCTGACAACTTTTCAGCCAGAAGATGGCGATGTATTAGTAACCAATATACAGCTGGTTGCTTTTTCTGCCAGTCAGGTAGTCATCAGAAAAACCATACGAAATATCAAAGAAATCTATCAATATTATGTTATCTGTGAAGATAATATTATTAAGATTTATCATTCCGACAGAACGACATTATTTGCGGATACGGGAATTGATATCAGTAATATCAGTGAAGAACACAAGAATGAACTGAAAAATGGGTTTTATATTGAAACAGTACATGAACTTTACAATTATCTGGAAAGTGTTACCAGCTAAACGGTATGGCGGTATAAGTTTGAGAATAATTTTTCAAACTATTTATTGGTGGCAGTATCGAAACAAAGCTTTGCTTTGTTAGCACGGCTTGCGATAGGCAGGAGGTATAAAAATGAGAATTATCATAGCAGGTGGCGGAGCCTCAGGGCTTTTTGCCGCTTATACTATTGCGTGTCATTATCACCGACATTCAGCCGATATGACAAAGCCTGACATAACCGTACTTGATGCCAATGATGTATTAGGCAAAAAGATTCTTTCCACAGGGAATGGCAGATGTAATCTGTGCAATACAGATACAGACGCTTTAAAATATTACTGTGAGGACAACCTGTTTGTCAAAAAAATATTGGCACAATTCCACTATTCGGATGCAATGAAGGCATTTAACCGGATGGGTGTGGCGCTAAAGGACAAGGGAGGCTATGTTTACCCGCGCTCTATGCAGGCAGCCACCATCAGTTCGGCGCTCATCAATGCATGCAGACTCTTAGGAGTTAAATTGATAAATAATTGTG
Source organism: uncultured Lachnospiraceae bacterium (assembly GCA_902767015.1). Lineage (GTDB taxonomy): Bacteria > Bacillota > Clostridia > Lachnospirales > Lachnospiraceae > Bovifimicola. The sequence goes on from CACXFV010000072.1 coordinate 108,534, forward strand.
TTATCAAAAGCATTACGTGTGTTGACAGCAGTAATGACAGCAGTAGCGCAGGCAAGGCTTACAACAGACACGAAAAAAACAATATATTTTGTATTGAAGCGGATAAGAGTACCTATTATGCAGACTGCGTTATTTTAGCCTATGGAAGCAATGCGGGAATTACCACTGATTATACGGGCACCGTGATGAAAAGTGTCAAATCGTTAGGACACAAGCTTCATACATATCTGCCATCCCTTTGCAGCCTCTACGTTGATATGACGAAAAAACACTATGCAGATTTTTTTAAGAAATCGTCAGGTGTCAGAACAGATATCGTGGTAAAGGCTGAGAATTTTTCTTATGCAGGAGAATTACAGATTACAAACTACGGATTGTCAGGAATCGTCATCTTTCAGATTAGTCATATCGTGAGTGAAAGTCTGTATCAAAAGAAAAAACGTGAGGTGAAATTGTACGTTGATTTCCTTGCGTCGTATGAGAGCACTGACGTATGCCGGCTGTTAAGGACGCAGCATTTTTATGAGAAAAGAACACTGCTTGACTTAATATCCGGTATTTTGAACGGAAAGCTGGCCCTTGCTCTTATTCAGCTATATTCTGCTATGATAAACCGTCAGATAACACCTGATGTTAAAAATATATCCGAAGAAGAACTTTTGGAGGTTATTTCTTTCATGAAAAATGTATCTTTCTATGTCAATAAAACCAATGATATAGCGCATGCACAGGTATGTATGGGCGGTGTTGCCACGCAAGAGCTGACAGATAATCTGGAGTCCCGGCTGATAGAAAATCTGTACTTTTGTGGAGAATGTATTGATGTAGACGGCATCTGCGGAGGGTATAATCTGATGTGGGCATGGGCAACCGGGTATGTTGTGGGCAGAGGTATTGCGAATCGGGAGTGGAAACCTGCCTAATGAGCTGTTACAATATTTTAGAAGATATTGAAAGGATGATTTGAAGGATGAATCGAACGAATGAATTAGTCGACATGATGTTTCGTGATATTCCCTATTCCGATGAGATTATGAAGGCACAGGCAGAGATTAAGGAGGCACTTCGGAGGGAATATGAGAAACTGGCTCTGCATGACGGAAAAAACATATCTGAGGAGAATACAGAAAAAAGCACGGCATTTGACCGCCTTATCGTACAGTACGGCAGTCTTTACAGTATGGCAGCCCTTGCCGGTTATACCGGTGAGGATGTGGACAGATGGCGTGAAGCAGGTGAGGCAGGAGAGCTGAAACCATTAAAGAAGGAGATTGCAAGACAGAAAAGGCGTATCTACGGGATTTCCATATTGACTGTTTTTACACTGGTAGAAATCTTAGAAGCCTTTGCGCTTCATTGGTTTAACAGTATTTTTGCCATCATATATGGAACTATTGGATTTGCCATCTGGAAGAAGTACAGAAAGGCAGAGAAGGAGTATGAAACAGAAAAATTTGATGTGGATGCCTATTCTTATTTAAGAAAACTCTCTGACAGATATGCAAAACGAAGGCTGAATGGCATTGCTCTTTTATTTGCGGTATTCACCATATTTATTATGTCAGAATTAAGTTTTTACTTTTTTGGCAACTCTAAAGCGGCTGAACTTAAGGAGAATTTTTTCTCTAACATCATCATAGCAGAACTGCCAATTTATATATGTATCAAAAATTATCTGTGTTTTTCCCTGATTCATAAGAGGATTGCGCTAAAGGGGGAGAAGAACTATAAGAAGCATCGTATGGGAATCCTGCTGTTCTCGGTAGTTTTCTGGCTTACTACGGTATCTCTGGTGGTGATATTAAAAAATACAGTTCAATATCCGGCGAATCTGTTTATGATGGCGGGAATCCTGTTTATGTTTCTGATGATACTGTACAACTTTCTGCTTCGTAAAAAAATTACCTGCCAAAATATTGTATTCAATAAAAGAAGATTTATCTCCTTTGGGCTTATCATTGTGATAGCAGCAGGTTACCTTACCTTCCAGAGGGACACCTGGTATACGCAGACATACATTAATTCTGTTCCGCTCGTTGAGCACTCTGTTCATGATATTACATATAATGATGATAACGGCGTGTATACTATCACTTCTTCAACAGAGGATTTTAAAATACTTCATCTGACAGATATTCAATTAGGAGCAAGTGTGTATTCCTACAGTAAGGATATCAAAGCTTTAAAAGCGTGCTTTGCAGAACTTGCTTATACAAAGCCTGATTTGGTGATTGTTACAGGTGATTTAAGCTTTCCTCTTGGTATTATGTCTATGTCCTTTAATAATTCAGCACCGGTAGGACAGTTTGCTGCTTTTATGCGGAATACAGGGATACCATGGGCATTTACATATGGCAATCATGACACGGAGAGTCTCGCCTCGACGAATAAGAGTGAGCTGAATGAAATATATAAATCCCTTTCCTTTAAAACATCAGGAACGCTTCTCTATCCGTACACGCAGCCTGATATTACCGGTAGGAATAATCAGTTGATTGAAGTTAGGAATAGTGATGGTACGTTGATGCAGGCGTTGTTTTTAATTGACTCCAATGCCTATACCGGTGAGGGAATTAATGTGTATGACTATATCCATGATGATCAGGTGGCATGGTATGAAAGAGAAGTAAAACGGTTAAATGAGGAGGAAGGACGAATCATTCCTTCAATGGCATTTTTCCATATTCCGTTGCAGCAGTACAGGACAGCCTATGAGTTATATACAGCAGGCAGTGATGAGGTTACCTATTTCTTTGGAGAAAATGGTGAAAAAATGATTAATAAGGTATGTTGCTCAGATTATCCGAGCAGCCTGTTTGATAAAATGCTGCAGCTTGGCAGCACAAAAGGTGTGTTTTGTGGGCATGACCATTATAATAATATGTCACTGGAATACAAGGGAATCCGGCTCACCTATGGGATGAGCATTGATTATCTCGCCATGCCGGGAATTGAACATGACACAAAACAGCGAGGGGCAGAACTGATTACGGTACACCGGGATGGTACATGGGATTTAGTACAAATACCACTCACAGATATTGTGAACTAGATTGTGAATCACGAAATCAAAAAGGGATACATCGGAATAGAGAGGTAAAAATATGCTTAGAATTGCCCAGTTAAAGCTGCCGGTTGAACATACGCAGGAAGAATTGAGAGAGACTGTTTACAGCCGGCTAAAAATTCTTAATAAAATCAATCATGTGAAACTGTCAAAAGAAAATTTGAAATACAGAATCATAAAACAGTCCATAGATGCCAGAAAAGGGGAGGTAAGGTATATCTATACGGTAGAAGTGGATGTATCTGCACTTTTGGAGGAAAAAGGGCTTTCTGAGGCAGAGATTGTCAGAAAATGTAAAAACCCGGATATTACCATCTCTGATGCCCGGCGGTATCCTGATATTTCTATAAGAACAGGCAACATCAGTACAGACGAAGGTATGTCTGCATCGGCAAAGAGAAAGCCTGCTTACAGACCTGTCATAGTGGGCAGTGGTCCGGCAGGATTATTTTGTGCCTATACATTGGCACTGGCCGGTTACTGTCCTATTGTCATTGAACGTGGCGAAAAAGTAGAGGATAGAAGCTCAACTGTGGAACGCTTTTTTCAAAAAGGTATGCTGAATCCGGAATCTAATGTACAGTTTGGCGAAGGAGGTGCCGGCACGTTTTCTGATGGCAAGCTCAACACTATGGTCAAGGATAAAACAGGAAGGAATACATTTGTTCTGGAGACTTTCGTGAAATTTGGAGCAGATGAAAAGCTTCTTTACATGAATAAACCACATATCGGTACGGATGTATTGTCGGTGGTGGTCAAAAATATGCGCGAGGAAATCATACGATTGGGCGGTACTTTTTTATTTGATACCAAAATGGTCGATTTTAGAACAGAGAATTACAGATTGGCTGCCGTGGTGACAGTGAATACAAAAGATGGCAACAGGCAGGAGATTCCCTGTGAGGTGTTAGTGCTTGCCACAGGTCACAGTGCAAGAGATACCTTTGAGATGCTATATCAAAAACAGCTTTTTATGGAGCCGAAGGCATTTGCCATGGGGGTGAGAATCGAGCATAAAAGGGCGATGATTGATGAAGCACAATATGGGAACTATAAGGATATTCTTCCTGCAGCGGATTACAAACTCACCCACCGGGCAAAAAACGGAAGAGGTGTCTATACCTTCTGTATGTGTCCGGGAGGCTATGTCATCAATTCCTCCTCTGAAAAAGGGTTAACCTGTGTCAATGGAATGAGTTATAGCGGCAGAGATGGGGAGAACTCTAATAGCGCGATTATCGTTACCGTGACGAAGGAGGATTTTTCAGACCGTTCACCATTAGGAGGTGTGAGATTGCAAAGGGAGCTTGAAAAAGCAGCATATATTGCCGGAGAAGAAAAGATTCCCGTTCAGATGTTTGGCGATTTCAAAAAGAATATAGTTTCTTCTGCATGGGGGGATATCCTGCCACAGACAAAAGGAGATTACGTACCGGCTAATTTAAATAGGATTTTTCCATTCTTTATTTCTGAATCACTGGTGGAGGGGATTGACGCATTTGCTGTCAGAATAAAAGATTATAACAGATATGATGCCGTAATCTCGGGTGTGGAGAGCAGGACATCCTCGCCACTCAGGATACTTAGAAATGAAGCTTTTGAAAGTAATATATCAGGTATTTATCCCTGTGGTGAAGGCGCAGGCTATGCCGGTGGCATAACAAGTGCAGCCATGGACGGTATAAAAGTTTTTGAGGCCATCGCGAAAAAATATGCGCCGTTGACAGAATGATACCAAATGTGATAAACTGTTACCATTCGCATTGACAAAATAAATAAAACATAGATATAAAGGTGTTAAAATGAGCAGTACAGATAACTTAAGAGAAAGATTAAAAAACAAACAGCGTATTGTAGTCAAAATAGGTTCTTCCTCCCTTACGCATGCTGAGACGAATAATATAGATTTGTATAAATTAGAAAAATTGGTGAGAGTCCTTACGGATTTGAGAAATCAGGGGAAGGATGTCATTTTAGTTTCTTCCGGTGCCATTGCAGTGGGACGTAACAGCTTAGGGCTGATGGGCAGAGAACTGACAATGAGTGAGAAACAGGCGTGTGCATCTGTAGGACAGGCTCAATTGATGATGATGTATCAGAAACTATTTTTTGAATATAATCAAAAGACGTCACAGATTTTGATGACAAAATATACGATGCTGGATGATCTGAGCAGATACAACGCAAGGAATACTTTTGAAGAACTCTTAAAGCTGGGCATTATTCCGGTAGTCAATGAAAATGATACCATATCGACGTATGAGATTGTATTTGGTGACAACGACAGACTTTCCGCACTTGTGACAGCATTGACCGGAGCCGATCTGTTAATTTTATTGTCAGATATCGACGGACTTTTTACAGATGACCCGAATTTAAACAGTGATGCAGAATTTATCTCCGTTGTACCGGAGCTTACAGAAGAAATGGATAAAATGAGCAAAGCGACATCGTCAAGTGATGTGGGAACTGGTGGTATGAGTGCTAAGATAACGGCAGCGAGAATCGCAACACTTTCCGGTGCCGATATGGTTATCGCCAATGGCAAGGATGTGTCAGTAATTGAGAAGATTATCGTGGGACGTGAATATGGTACCTTATTTATTTCAAATCAAAAAGAAGACTTTAGTATTATTGACTATCTGGATTGAGTCGTGACGAAACCAATGCCATTATATATGAACGGAGCTTTGTATATGGAAGTTAAGATATTAAAAAATGCCTCAGGGCTTAATGGAACGATTTTTAACGGACAAGTGCTTGAAAAAAGTGAGAGTGACAGTGAATATGAAGGAGTAAAACAGATTCATTATTATCTGCACAATATTGATGACAATAGGAGTGAGGAGATTTTGCCCCAGATAGAAAAATATAATATAGGGGAGATTAAGAATTGTTCACTGTCAACCAATTACATATATTTTACGAATATATTTGAGAATAAAAATAATACCGGTATTGTCTCAATCATACGCTATCATATTCCGGATAAGACAACGGAGAGTATATATTCGTATGAGGATAATATATTCGAATATCCAAAGACGAAGCGATTGAGAATTTTTATTATCAATGATTTATATATTTTTCTGCAGAAGGAATATCTGACATTTAATGCCGGAAGAACATATGCGGGATTTTTTAAGTGTAAGAGTAGACTGCTCAATTTAAAGGACAGAAGTGAATACGACCTGACGGAGGATAAATTTATTAAATATGGTATCGCAGATATGCTCCAGATTTCCGAGAATCAGGTTGTCTTAAAGACGGGCTTTTCGCTGTTAGTAGATAACCGGTATAATGAGCTTGAGAAAGAGGAGGCATGTCTTGAGGGTGTCAGTATACTGAATATCGGACAGATGGTTTCAGACCTTCTCATCTCCAGTGATAATATTGTAATCGATACGATTGAACAGGCATTTTACAACAAGACAATTCCTTATATTAAAAAGTCCGGGAAGTATCTCATTTATACCTGTGTGGATAATGAAAATAAGCAGGAGGAGGTTAAGTTTTATCATATCGAAACCTCAGAGATTAAGAGCTGTATCAATCAGGATGTGATAAGAACCCTTGACCTTGCCGTACCATATGTGATCAATGATGATCCATATATCTGTATCACAAAAGATAATGACATTTCTTTTTTGAATCTTACCTCCGGCAAAGTGGATGTAAAATTCGAGGCGGACAGTACATCGGGAAGTATCAAATTAGAAAATGTATTTAATAATTCGATTTTATTTTCCGGACTGACCAAAAAGTCCTTATTAAAAAAGAGCAAGCCTTTCATTGATTTATACAGTTTTCCGGGCAAGGAAATCCTGTTACATGAGAACCTGCAATATGCAGGAAGCACAGAAACAGCGGATGATAATATATATATATTTACCAATTAGGCATATTTGTTATTATTCCGCACCTGAGATAATTTATAATATATCAGGCAGGGAGTTTGCTCTCTGAATATTACCGTATATTTACAATGGAGTCAGAAGGAGAGGTTGACAATGCTATGGAACAATCAAAATTGGACAGAATAAACGATCTTGCCCGCACTGCGAAGATAAGAACGCTGACAGCGGAGGAAAAAGAAGAACAGGCGAAGCTTCGCAAAGAATATATACAACTGGTTCATAATAATCTGAGAGGGCAGCTTGATAATATCCGTATTGTGGAGCCGGATGGAACGATACACAAGATCGTTCCGAAGAATTAAACCGTATGCAGGAGAAGAAGATAATGTCAAAGAATGCCGCAAAAACGGAGTGGAGAAATAAAATGGCTGTCAGGAGGGATGCCCTTAGCAATGATGATATTGACAGATTTAGTGAGTCTATTTTTCAAAATCTTCTAAAATTACCTCCTTTTCGTGAGGGGAATACGTTACTTAGTTATCTCAATATCAAAAGTGAGGCAGCCACATGGAAGCTCATAGCGTATTACAGGAACAATGCTAAAAAAACGGCTGCGCCGAGAGTTTCTGGAGATACCATGGAGTTTTATTATTTTTCTCATTACTGTGAGCTTTCCACAGATAATCGATTTCATATTCCGGAGCCTGTGGGCAGTGAACGGTGTATTCCAAAAGATGAGGACATTATTATTGTGCCGGGACTTGTGTTTGACCGGAAGGGAAACAGACTTGGATATGGTGGCGGCTATTATGACAAATATCTGGCGGAATATCCCTCACTCATAAAAATTGCTATTGCCTATGATTTTCAGGTAGTCAATAATATCCCTGCAGAGATGCTGGAAGCTACAGATATCAGAGTGGACTATGTGGTGACACAACAGCGTATTCTTTCGTGCCGGGATTAATTTCTGGAATATGTACATTCCTGTTTTCATAAGATAGTCTTAAAAAAGATGAAGGATAACAGGATGTTTGTCAATCTTAATGTCTCATATAGTTATTCGGGAATTATGAGAAATCTGATTCTTCTTAAAAAGAATTATCCCCGGCTGCTTGCACTCAGGACAGCAGGTGTCTCACATGACGGCAGGGATATACCGCTTGTCAGAGTGGGAAAAGGGGATATAGGCACCCTCTGTATAGCTGGGGTGCATTCGAGAGAAAATATCAATCCAATTGTTCTTGTGGCAATCATTGAGAAACTCGCAAGAACCTACTATTCTGCAGGCGAAAGCCTTCTTGACAATTACGCAATTTATTTTATGCCTCTGATGAATCCTGACGGATATGAAATATCCACCAGAGGATTTGGGGCAATCCGTAACGATATCCTGCGTTACAGATGTGAGAAAATACAGCCGGATTACAGCGGCTACAAATTCAATGCTAGAGGAGTGGACATTAACCGCAATTTTGCCTGTCAGGCATTTATGCCATCCCTCTATTCGGGAGCCTGTAATAGTGAAAATGAGACATTGACGCTGATTCGTGTATGTCGTGATAATGAGTTGTTGGGGATGATTGATTTTCATTCCAGAGGCAATAATATCTATTACCACAGAGCAGCGATGTCTGAGGAGTACAATCAAAAACAGCTTCAAATAGCACAACAACTGTCATTGCTTACCGGATATTCCCTTAATTCACCGGAGCTTGAAAATCCTGACAATTTATCAGGGGGAAACACTGTCCAATTATTTTCAGAGACTTATCACAAACCGGCCATTACCATAGAGACAGTAGAGGAGGAGGCTGATTTTCCTCTTGATAAAAAATACCAGTCTGTTGTATTTGATGCCATCAAAGAGGTACCGCTCACATTTTTGAATTTACTTGTTCATGGTCATTGACAATAATATTGACAAAATATATAATAATTTGTTGGGTAACAGTGCGTACCTGATCGTCTGACAGAGGTTCATGCTGTTCATTTGTATGAACGTTTGCAGGAGTGTTTACAGGTAAAATAAAAGAAGAAATGGAGAGTACCATGAACGAGATTAATCTTGATTTGATTGATACGACCGGAGAACCACCGGTAACCGAGCCTGAAAGACAATATTATTATATGGCAAAATGCCGAGAGATCATAAGTGAAAAAATAAGGGAAAAGCAAAGGCCGCTGTATTGCCAGACGAGAACCTTCGGATGTCAGATGAACGCGAAGGATTCTGAAAAACTGACAGGTATATTAAAGCAGATTGGTTATACTGAAATAACACAGGAGGATACTATCGAGCCGGATTTTATTCTCTATAATACATGTACGGTGAGAGAAAATGCCAATCTCAAGGTCTATGGACATCTGGGATATCTGAAAAAACAAAAACAGCGCCATCCTGATATGCTGATTGCCCTGTGTGGCTGTATGATGCAGGAGGAGACGGTTGTAGAAAAAATAAAGAAAAGCTATCCCTTTGTAGACTTAATCTTTGGCACCTACAATATCTATCAGCTTGCGGAGCTGATCTATGAGAGACTCACAACGAAAAAAAATGTCATTGAAATTCTGCAGGCATCAAAAGACATTGTGGAGGAGCTTCCGATAGAGAGAAAGTTCTCTTTTAAATCCGGTGTCAATATTATGTTTGGATGCGATAATTACTGTAGTTACTGTATTGTTCCATATGTGCGCGGAAGAGAGAGAAGCCGTAAGCCGGAGGATATTATTAAGGAAATTAAAAAATTAGTGGCAGACGGTGTTGTGGAAATTATGCTGTTGGGACAGAATGTCAATTCTTACGGAAAGAATCTGGAACAGCCTGTTAGCTTTGCAAGACTTCTTGAGATGGTGGAGGAGATAGACGGACTGGAGAGAATACGGTTTATGACCTCACATCCAAAGGATTTGTCGGAGGAACTGATTGCTGTGATGAAAAAATCAAAGAAAATATGTCGTCATCTCCATCTTCCCCTTCAATCAGGAAGCAGCCATATCCTAAAAACCATGAACAGACACTATGACAAAGAAAAATATATCGCTTTGGCAGAAAAGATTCGCCGTGAAATACCGGACGTTTCCCTCACCACAGATATTATTGTTGGGTTTCCGGGAGAGACGGAGGAGGATTTTTTAGATACGCTGGATGTGGTAAAGCGTATCCGGTATGACAGCGCCTATACTTTTATTTATTCTAAGCGGACAGGAACACCTGCTGCCAGAATGGCTAATCAGGTACCGGAGGAGGTTGTCAAGGACAGATTTAACAGACTATTAAAGGAAGTGCAGACTATTTCGGCGGAACAGACCATGAAAAATGTAGGAAAAACCTTTGAAGTATTAGTAGAGGATATCAACGAACATGACAGTTCTTTGGTAACAGGAAGGATGAGCAATAACAGTACTGTACATTTTAAGGGAAACCAAAGCCTGATTGGTAAAATCGTCAATGTCAGATTAGATGAGGCGAAGGGCTTTTACTATATGGGAACAATGGAGGAGGAATAATGGGACAGCTTTCACCAATGATGCAGAAATATTTAGAGACAAAAGAGCAGTATAAGGATTGTATTCTCTTTTACCGGCTGGGTGATTTTTATGAGATGTTCTTCGAGGATGCAAAACTTGTGTCGAAAGAGCTGGAGTTGACCCTTACCGGCAAGGATTGCGGTCTTGAGGAGAGGGCACCGATGTGTGGTGTCCCTTACCATGCGCTGGAAACTTATCTTAGCCGGCTTGTAGAAAAAGGCTACAAGGTGGCAATCGGTGAACAGGTGGAGGATCCTAAACTTGCAAAGGGACTGGTAAAGCGGGAGGTGGTAAGAGTTGTCACACCGGGAACGAATCTCTGCACCAGTGCCATGGACGAGACAAAGAATAATTATCTGATGTGTGTGTCTTATCTTGATGATCTGTTCGGAATTGCCATCACAGATATTACCACTGGTGATTTTTGGCTCACAGAGGTAGCTTCTGCCCGCGCACTGTTGGATGAGATTAATAAATTTCTGCCGACAGAGCTGGTGGTCAATTCCTCTTTCTACATGACAGGCATTGACGTCAATGATTTAAAGGACAGGCTTCGCATCTCCGTCTTTACACTGGATAACTGGTATTTTGATGAGTCCATGTGTGTCAATACACTAAAGGAGCATTTCAAGGTAATCAGTATGGAGGGTTTTGGTCTCAAAGAATATCCGGTGGGAACCATAGCAGCCGGAGCATTGATGAAGTATCTTTTGGAAACCCAGAAGACATCTATGTCCCATATCATAGCCATTAACACGTATTCTACCGGAAAGTATATGATTATAGACACCTCTACAAGAAGAAATTTGGAGCTGACAGAGACACTTCGCGAAAAACAGAAAAGAGGCTCTCTTCTGTGGGTGTTAGATAAGACAAAAACTGCCATGGGTGCCCGGACTTTGCGTCAGTACATCGAACAGCCTCTTATAGATAAAACAGCCATTATAGACCGTCAGGAGGCAATTGCGGAGATTAATGACGATTTAATGACCAGAGAAGAGATGCGTGAGTATCTGAATCCAATCTACGACTTAGAGAGAATTATCAGTCGGATTTCTTATCAGACAGCGAATCCGAGAGATTTGATTTCTTTTAGAAATTCCTTAGAGATGCTGCCACACCTTAAGAATCTGATGAAAGATTTTAAGTCTCCAAAGCTTAAGAAACTCTATGAGAAATTTGATGTTTTGGAAGATATCTGTGAGCTGATTGGTAATTCCATTGCGGAGGAGCCGCCGGTTACCATCAGAGAGGGCGGTATCATAAAGGATGGTTTTGACGAAGAAATTGATACGCTCAGAAAGGCAAAGACAGAGGGCAAAGAGTGGATTGCAAAGCTGGAAGCTGATGAGAGGGAAAAGACGGGAATTAAGAATCTTAAGATAAAATATAACAAGGTATTCGGGTATTATATTGAAGTGACCAATTCCTTCAAGGATATGGTGCCGGAGGGATATACAAGGAAACAGACGCTTGCCAATGCGGAGCGATTCATTACAGACGAATTAAAAAAAATGGAGGATATCATTCTTGGCGCGGAGGACAGGCTGTCCAATATCGAGTATGATAAGTTTTGTACCATACGATATACCATAGCTGATGAGGTTGTCAGAATCAAGCATACAGCCAAGGTAGTAGCGGATATTGATGTGTTTTGTTCATTAGCATATGTGGCGGAGCACAATAATTATGTCAGACCGCTTATCAATGAAAAAGGTATCATTGATATCAGGAACGGAAGGCATCCTGTTGTTGAAAAAATGCAGAATGACACCATGTTTGTAGAAAATGATACGTATCTTGATAAAGGAAAAAACAGAATCTCAATTATTACCGGTCCTAATATGGCAGGTAAATCCACTTATATGCGTCAGAGTGCTCTGATTGTGCTGATGGCGCAGATTGGCTCCTTTGTTCCGGCAAGTGCCGCCAACATTGGTATCTGTGACAGAATTTTTACCAGAGTGGGGGCTTCGGACGATTTGGCATCGGGGCAGAGTACTTTTATGGTGGAGATGACAGAGGTTGCCAATATTTTAAGAAATGCTACGGCTTCCAGCCTTCTGATTCTGGATGAGATAGGGCGCGGAACCAGTACCTTTGACGGCTTAAGCATTGCATGGGCGGTTGTAGAGCATATCAGCAATCCGAAATTATTAGGGGCAAAGACATTATTTGCCACGCACTATCATGAACTGACGGAATTAGAGGGAACACTTTCCGGTGTCAATAATTACTGTATCGCGGTGAAAGAGCAGGGCGATGATATCGTATTCCTGAGAAAGATTATTAAAGGCGGCGCGGACAAAAGTTACGGTATTCAGGTGGCAAAGCTTGCCGGTATTCCTGAGCAGGTGATTGACAGGGCAAAGGAAATTGTGGCTAAGCTGGTGGATGCCGATATCAGTGCAAAGGCAAAACAGATTGCACTCGATTCAAAGCCGGCAAAAAAGAACAAAAATTTTGCCACTGATGATGTTGATATGGCGCAGATGTCATTATTTGACACCGTGAAGGATGATGATGTACTGACGGAATTAAAGAATCTGGATGTGCAGAATATGACACCGATGGATGCCCTGAATACCTTATTTAAGCTGCAGAATAAACTCAATAACAGATGGCTGTCGCAGTAGTGCAGCCGATATTTTTTGGAATGGAGTAAAGATTAAAATGATGGCCATGATAAATCTTCTTGATAAAAATACAATTGATAAAATAGCAGCCGGAGAAGTGGTGGACCGGCCGGCATCCGTAGTGAAGGAATTATTGGAAAATGCAATTGATGCGAAGGCAAACGCGGTGACGGTGGAGATTAAAGAGGGCGGCATTTCTCTGATACGTATTACGGATAATGGAGAGGGGATTACTAAAAATGACATTAAGAATGCCTTTTTAAGACATGCCACCAGTAAGATTGCCACAGCAGAGGATTTGCTTTGTGTCCATTCACTGGGGTTTCGTGGGGAGGCATTGTCCAGTATCGCTGCAGTTTCACAGGTTGAATGTATCTCAAAAACCCGTGACGAACTTGTGGGAGTCAGATATGTGATTGAAGGCGGCGAGGAGAAGGCTATAGAAGAGGTCGGTGCTCCTTTTGGAACTACCTTCATTGTTAAAAATCTCTTTTATAATACACCTGCCAGAAGAAAATTTTTGAAAACGGCTGCCACAGAGGCTTCCTATATCAGCAATATCATTGAGAGAATCGCGCTTTCGCATCCGGAGGTTTCCGTCAGGTTCATTGTCAATTCCCAGACAAAGCTTCACACTTCCGGCAATGGTAAATTAAAAGATATCATTTATACGATTTTCGGCAAAGAGATCTGTGGGAATATGATGGAGATATCAGGTGATACGAAAGATATGAAGCTGACAGGTTATATCGGTAAACCTGTGATTGTCCGCGGTAACAAAAATAATATGATTTACTTTATCAATGGCAGGTATATCAGAAATAAAGTCATCTACAGTGCGATTGAGGAAGCTTATAAGCCATACATTATGCCTCATAATTACCCTTTTTGTGTGCTTAATTTTGAGATAGCTCCATCGCTGATTGATGTGAATGTTCATCCCTCAAAGATGGAGATACGGTTTGAGAATCAGATTGAATTATTTAACTTCTTTTACGATACCCTTCGTGGGCAGTTGTCGAAGAGAGAGCTGATTCCGGAGGTAAAAGAAAATCATCGTTCTATTGTCGCAGAAAACAGACCTGCCTATGTGGTGTCTTCACAAGTGCCTGTCAGACCTGCAGAGCCTTTTGAGACAAAAAGAATTGAGATGGAAAAAAAGCAGGAAAAAGAGCTTGCAAGTGAGAAAAACAATGAGAATGAAAAAGAACTTACAAGTGAGAAAAACAATGAGAACGAAAAAGAACATACAAGTGAGCTTAACAAAGAACGTGAAACAGAGCCTGCAACAGAGCTTAACAAAGAGCGGGAAACAGAGCTTACAAGGGAGCATGAAAAAGAGAATAAAGCAGAAAATGAAATAACTTCGGAAAGTACTCCGAATAAGAATGATGGAGAAAGCAGTGTTTCCCTGATGGGGAACAGTCAGGGGCAATTGGATTTATTTGACGGTCATTTTATCTCTAAGAGTGAACGAATCCGGCATAAGATGATCGGTCAGTTGTTCGGAACATACTGGTTGATTGAATACGCGGACAATCTCTATATTATTGACCAGCATGCTGCCCATGAAAAGGTGCTGTATGAAAAGACAATGCGCAGATTGAAAAACAAGGAATTTACCTCACAACAGTTAAATCCGCCTATTATTCTGACACTCTCTATGGCAGAGGAGGAGCTTTTGAACAGGTTTATGGACAATTTTAATGAGCTGGGATATGAGATAGAAGCTTTTGGTGGCAGAGAATATGCGGTAAGAGCAGTTCCGGATAATTTGTATGCGATAGGAAGTGAGCAATTATTAAGAAGTCTGATAGACGGACTGAATGAAAATTCAGTTCAATTAAAATCGGATCTGATTACGGAGAAAATAGCCTCCATGTCATGTAAGGCAGCCGTAAAGGGAAATCACCGGTTATCCTTTAAAGAGGCTGACGCATTGATTGAGCAGCTGTTGGAGCTTGAAAATCCCTATAACTGTCCACATGGGAGACCTACAATTATTTCAATGAGTAAGTATGAGATAGAAAAGAAATTTAAGCGGATTCTGTAATAAAAGATATTCTTTAACCATGACGGATGAGGAATCCCTGATAGAAAGATGAGGATGAGATAATGTCGGATGAAAAACGACCTTTACTGATACTGACAGGACCTACGGGAGTGGGAAAAACAGAACTTTCCATTAAGTTGGCAAAAAAATTGAGGGGGGAAATCATCAGCGCAGATTCTATTCAGGTGTACAAACATATGAATATCGGCTCTGCCAAAATTATGCCGTCAGAGATGGAGGGCATCAGGCATCATTTGGTGGATATTCTTATGCCTGATGAAGAATTTAATATTTTTGAATTTCAAAAAAGGGCAAAAGATGCCATCCGAGGGATTTATGACAGAGGAGGACTGCCGATTATTGTTGGCGGAACGGGTTTTTATATCCAGAGTGTGTTGTATGATATTGATTTTAACAAGGAAGACAATGATAAATCCGTGCGCATGAAATATGAAAAGCTGGCAGAAGAAAAAGGTGTGTCATATGTTTATGAATTACTGCAAAAAATTGATCCGGTATCGGCAGAAAACATCCACCGCAATAATGAAAAGCGTATCATTCGTGCCCTGGAGTATTATGAGAATACAGGTGAACTGATGTCTGTACATAATCTTCGGGAATCGCAGAAAACATCTCCCTATCATTTTATGTATTTTGTGCTTAACAGAGAACGTAATACCTTATATGAACGAATTGACAAAAGAGTAGAACAAATGCTTCGGGACGGTCTTGTGGATGAGGTAAAAAGCTTATTGGCAATGGGATATGGCAGAGAGCTTGTCTCCATGCAGGGCTTGGGATATAAAGAGATTGCAGCCTGTCTTGAGGGAGAATATACATTAGAAGAGGCTGCCTCCATTTTGAAGCGGGATACCAGACACTTCGCAAAAAGACAGCTTACATGGTTCAGGCGTGAACGTAATGTGACTTTCATCAATTATGAGGATTATTCAAACGATGTTGACAGGATTTGTGAAGAATTATGTATGCGTTGGAATGCATTTGTCTAAAAATGTTTAGAATATGCTGTGAAAGGATATAATCAACTATGAATGAAAAGATAGATAAATCAATCAGTGACAGTAAAAATCACACTTTATATAAAGCACTGGGAATTTCTCAGGAGGTGCTTGATTTCTGTGAAGAAATATTATATTCTCTTCGGGAACGATTTGAGGAATTTGACAGAAAAGCGGAGTATAACCAGCTGAAGGTGCTGAAAGCCATGCAGGAAGAAAAGGTCAGCGATATCCATTTTAACGCCTCCTGCGGATATGGATATAACGATTTGGGACGAGATACCTTAGAAAGGGTATATGCAAGAATTTTTCACACGGAGGATGCACTTGTAAGACCGCAGATTACCTGTGGAACGCATGCACTGGCACTGGCACTTATGTCAAATTTAAGGCCGGAAGATGAGCTTCTTTCCATATCGGGAAAGCCATATGATACCCTTGAGGAGGTTATCGGTATCAGACCTTCTGTCGGTTCACTAAAAGAATATGGTATCAGTTATGCACAAGTTGATTTGTTAGAAAATGGCAGCTTTGACAGAAATGGTATAAAAAGTGCCATTCATGCCAACACTAAAATGATTGCGATACAGCGTTCAAAGGGATATCAGACAAGGAGGACACTGTCACCCTATGAGATAGGCGATATCATAAGCTTTGTGAAGGAAATTAACAAAGATATCATTGTGATGGTAGATAATTGCTACGGTGAATTTGTGGAATATGATGAGCCGAGTGATTTTGGTGCAGATATGACAGTAGGCTCCCTGATTAAGAATCCGGGAGGCGGTCTTGCTCCGGTGGGCGGATATATCGCAGGCACTAAAAAATGTATTGAAAATGCGGCATACAGGCTTACAGCCCCAGGGCTTGGCAAAGAGGTAGGCGCATCACTCGGGATGCTGCAAAGCTTTTATCAGGGACTTTTTATGGCTCCGACAGTGGTGGCAGGCGCATTAAAGGGTGCCGTATTTGCAGCAAATGTTTATGAAAAGCTGGGCTTTAAAGTGGTTCCGGATGCAAAGGAACCGCGATATGATATCATCCAGGCTATCGAATTTGGCACACCTGATGGTGTCATTGAATTTTGTAAGGGAATACAAAGTGCGGCACCCGTTGACAGCTATGTGGTGCCCGAGCCTTGGGCGATGCCGGGTTATGACAGTGATGTTATTATGGCGGCGGGGGCATTTGTACAGGGTTCTTCCATTGAATTAAGTGCAGACGGACCGATTAAGCCTCCTTATGCTGTCTATTTTCAGGGCGGTCTTACCTGGTACCACGCAAAACTGGGAATTATAAATTCTTTACAGAAATTAACAGATGCAGGTATTGTTAAATTTGGATAATTATGCTATTATATTGGTACTTTTCTTTTTGAAGCAGTTGGGAGTGTTTTGGAAAGGATTGGTAAAATGGCAACGATAAAAGAGATTAACAGAGAGAACCGTCCCTATGAGAAGTTTTTGGAAAAAGGACCGATGGCACTTACCGATTCGGAGTTGCTTGCCATTATCATAAGGACAGGCACTTACGATAAGACCTCCGTATCCTTAGCGGAGTATGTGCTTGCTGCATCAGGAGATGGCGGTCTCGCAGGAATTGTCCGCTTATCCGTGAAGGATTTAATGAAGATTAAGGGAATTGGTCAGGTGAAGGCGATTCAGATTAAGTGTGTCGCTGAACTGAGCAGACGGATCGCAAAGGCGAATATTTCGCTTAGAAGCACGGAATTTAACTCGCCGGCAGTTGTGGCCGGATATTATATGGAGGATATGAGATATCTGAAAACAGAGCATTTGATTGTGGCGATGCTGAATACAAAGAATTGTTTTATAGGAGATTTTGAACTTTCCAGTGGAACAGTCAATTCTTCTGTAATATCACCGAGAGAACTGTTTATTGAGGCGCTGAAGTCGGAGGCCGTTTATATTATTTTGATACACAATCATCCCAGTGGTGATCCCACACCCAGCAGGGAGGACGTTGCTGCCACGCACAGAATAAAAGAGGCCGGTCACTTAATAGGCATCGCACTGATTGACCACGTAATTATTGGTGATAATAAATATATAAGTCTAAAACAGCAGAATCTGCTTTAGAGATATGATGGAGGAATTAATAGAATGGCGCAGCATTTATATGGTATTGATTTAGGTACCAGTAATTTTAAAATTTACGGATTAACAAATAAAAAGACCATTAATGAAAAGAATGTGATTGCAAAAAAGAATAAAGACGAAATTTTTGAATACGGCAATCCTGCCTTTGAGATGTTTGAAAAGGCACCTGCCAATATTGACATTTCATTTCCGGTGAAGTTTGGAGTCATTGCCGATATCAGAAATATGGATATATTGTTTGAATGTTTTTTTAAGAAGCTGAACGGAAAATCTGGGAATAGCGGCGGCGATTTCTGTATCGCAGTTCCTACAGATATTACCGAGGTGGAAAAAAGA
The DNA here is from genome assembly GCA_902767015.1 of uncultured Lachnospiraceae bacterium. Taxonomy (GTDB): domain Bacteria; phylum Bacillota; class Clostridia; order Lachnospirales; family Lachnospiraceae; genus Bovifimicola. The sequence goes on from CACXFV010000072.1 coordinate 127,153, forward strand.
GCTTTTTATGATATGGTAGCGGAGTCAAGAGTAAAATCCAAGCATATCAATGTGGTAGAAAAACCTATTGCTGATGCGGTTGGCGTGGGAATTGACGTAGACAGTCCGAAGGGAAACCTCATTGTCAATATCGGTTCCGATACAACTGAGATATCAGTGATATCACTGGGGGGAATTGTCCTCAGCAAGTTAATTAAGACCGGTGGCTCGAAGCTTGACGATGCCATCTGCAGCATTGTCCGCAAGAAGTATAATCTTGTGATAGGCAGAAGAACAGCTGAGCAGATTAAGATTAATCTTGCTGATGCGACAAATGCTTCTGATAAGACATGGATTGCCTATGGAAGAAATATTGTCACGGGGCTGCCGGCCAGCAAGGAGATTAGTTCAGGCCTTGTGTATGAAGCAATCTCAGAGATTCTTCATTCTATTATTGATTCCATTAAAGTGATTTTGGAGAGAACACCGCCTGAGCTTGCGGCTGATATCATCAGCACGGGCTTATATCTCACAGGAGGTTCTTCCAGAATAAAGAATCTGGATACGCTGATTAATGATGAGACAGGCCTTTTTGTGAATCTGGATGATGAACCTGACGAAACTGTGATTCGCGGTATTGCCCAGATTCTGTCCAATAACAAGTTAAAACAGCTTATGTATGTACCTAGGGAGAAGCAGTATAATTAACTTAATATTTAACATATGAGGTATTTATCTTGAGAAGACGAAAAAAATTTGAGATTCCAATTAAATACGTTTTATTTATATTGACATTGCTCTGTCTTGCCACCATTATTGCCTCGTTTTTATTTGATGGATTTTTAAGACCGGTGAAGTCAACCGTGGCATATGTGCTTAACCCTGTGACAAAAGGAATGAACAGCGCAGGAACATGGTTCAGCGATAAGGCAGATGATATTACGGAGCTTAGGAAAATCAGAGAGGAAAATAAAGAACTCAAAGCGACGATTGCAGAACTGCAGAATAAGAATGCGATGTCCGTGGAGGAGAGAAATGAGCTTGAACAGTTAAGAGAGTTGTACAAGTTAGGAGAAACCTATTCCGAATATGAGACAGTGGGCGCACGAATCATCAGCAAGGATGCCGGCAATTGGTATTCTACCTTTACCATTGATAAAGGCAGTGATGCGGGGATAGAAGTGGACATGAATGTAATCGGTGATGGAGGATTGGTTGGTATCGTCTATGAAGTGGGCAGTAATTATGCATTAGTCAGGTCTATCATTGATGACGAGAGTAATGTCAGTGCGCAGTTTGCCTCTACCTCTGATAAATGTATTGTGAAGGGAAGTCTTAAGCTGATTAATGACGGTGTACTTCAGATTTTTAATATCAACAAATCGGCTAATGTAAGTGACGGTGACATGATTGTGACTTCCAACATAAGCAGTAAGTTTTTGCCGGGAATTTTAATCGGTTACGTGAAGGATATCAGTGATGACGCCAATAATCTTACAAAGTCTGCTTATCTGACACCGGTGGTTGATTTTGCCCATCTTGACATTGTGTTGGTTATTAAAGCACAGAAGAATAACGGCGATTCATAGGAGGAAATAAATGCTTAGAAAGTTTGTTCTGGCAGTTTCGATTATTTTGTTTTATACTTTACAGTGTACATTGTTTAAAGAGCTTGCGCTTGCTTCTGTGTCCCCTAATCTGTTGATGATACTGGTGTTCGCGGCAGGGTTCATGAGGGGAAAAAAGGAGGGTCTGTATGTAGGTTTTTTCTGTGGACTTTTACTGGATTTATGTTATGGAAAGACAATCGGCTTTAATGCGTTGCTTTATATGTATATCGGTTACATAAACGGCTTCTTCAACAATGTGTTTTATGATGATGATGTGACATTTCCGATAGGCCTTCTGTGTGCCAGCGATTTTATCTATAATTTTGTATTTTATGTATTTGCCTTTTTGCTTCGCAACCGCCTGGTTTTATCCTATTATTTTATACACATTATTGTGCCGGAGATGATCTATACGGTTGTGATTATGCTACTTATATACCGGCTGATGTTAAAAGTTAACAGAAAAATAGAAGAGATTGAGAAAAGGAGTGCGACTAAATTTGGTTAGAGATTTACTGGAATACATTTTAAGTATATTAAAATCAAGACTTTTTGTACTCTTTTTAATTGTGATTGCCTTATTTTCCGTTCTGATGATAAGAGTTTTTAAGCTGCAGATTGTCAACGAGCAATATTATCTTGATAATTTTATCCAGATTGCGGAAAAAGAGGTGACGACCTCCGGTACAAGAGGTCTTATTTATGACAGAAATGGAAAGCTTCTGGCATATAATAAGCTTGCCTATGCCGTGGAGATTGAGGATGACTTAAAAAGCTCTTCTGAAAAAAATGACGAGCTGAATGAGATTATTGCAAAAACAGTTGACATCATTATTTCCAATGGAGATAATGTGATTAATAATTTCAGTATTATACTCAACACAAACGGAGAATACGAATATATGGTTTCCTCAGAGAGAGCTAAATTAGGCTTTTTGAGGGATATTTATGGCAAAAAGACCATTGAAGAGCTTGATACGGATGAAAAGATATTATCTGCCAGTACGGCCGAAGAGGTTATGGATTTTATCTGCAGTGAAGACAAATTCGATATATCTGATGATTATTCAAAACAGCAGAAGTTATATATTGCCATGATCCGGTATAATCTGTCACTTAATTCTTACCAGAAGTATATTGCTACGAAGATTGCCTCTAATGTATCTGAAAATACGGTGGTTGCCATATACGAGGCTGCATCTGAATTAAAGGGTGTGTCTATTGTTGACGAGACAATCCGTGTGTATAATGACAGTATTTATTTTTCTCATATTATAGGCTATACGGGTACCGTCTCAGAGGAACAGCTTGCTGAGTTGAATGCTAATGGCGGCAATTATGATATCTCTGATGTGGTAGGTAAATCAGGAATCGAAAGTGTGATGGAGTCTGAACTTCAGGGGACAAAAGGGAATCAGACGATATTAACCAGCAGTACCGGCAATGTCCTGGAGGTTGTGGACAGCACGGAGGCGAAATCCGGCAATAATATCTATCTTACGCTGGATGCAAGGCTTCAGAAGGCCGGTTATACCATTTTAGAGCAAAAGCTGGCGGGTATTATTTATTCAAAATTGGTGAATTATGATGTGACACCAAGTGAAGATATGAAGACGATACCAATTCCGATTAAGGATGTTTATTATCAAATGATTAATAATAATGTGGTTGATCTGAACGCGTTTGCATTGGAAACGGCATCTGATAATGAGAAAAGTATTTATGACGTTTTTTATCCTAAAAAACAGGATGTGGCAGACCGGATACGTTATGAACTTTCAATGGATGATCCGACGGTATATCAGTCATTGTCTAAGGAGTATCAGGAATATTTTGAATATATATATGATAAACTTATTATTGATGCAGAAATTATTGATAAAAAGCTGATTAATTATGATGATGATACTTATCAAAAATGGTCAGATGGTTTAATCAGTCTGCGGGAATTTCTACGCTATGCCATTTCACAGAATTGGTTGAATACTTCTAAAATTGTAGATTCTGAGCAGTCGAAATATTCTGATACGGATGAAATATACGGTAGTCTTGTGGAGTATATTTACTGGCAGCTCCAGTCAGATACCGGTTTTAGCAAAAAGATTTATTATTATCTGATATATGATGGCAGTATCAGCGGCAACCGGATTTGTATGGCACTGTATGACCAGGGGGTACTGGAATATGATGAGACGATGTATCAGGCGTTAGCCTCAGGGTACTCTGCATTTGAGTTTATGCGTGAGCAGATCAGGCAGATTAAGATAACACCGGCACAGGTTGCTTTGGATCCCTGCTCCGGTTCTTTGGTCGTCACAGATATTCATACGGGAGATGCACTTGCAATCATTACGTATCCGAGTTATGATAATAATATGCTGTCAGGCAGTGTTGATCCTGTCTATTGGAAAAAGCTGAATAATGATTTATCATTACCGCTCTATAACAGGGCAACACAGACCAGAACAGCACCCGGCTCTACCTTTAAGATGCTGTCGGCCATCACCGGTCTTGAGGAGGGACTTTTGTATCCGGAACGTACGATTGTGGATTTGGGTGAATTTACAAAGATTACTCCCGCAGCCAAGTGTTGGAAGTATCCCGGCAATCATGGTGCCATTAATGTGTCACAGGCATTAAGTGTTTCGTGTAATTACTTTTTTTATGAAGTGGGATATGAGCTGAGTATTGATGCAAGAGGCAATTTTGACAGTGATTATGGAATATCAAGACTGAAGGGATATGCGTCACAACTGGGACTTACGACAAAGTCAGGGGTAGAGATTGAAGAGAATGCACCATTATTCACGACGGAAAATTCCGTGCGTTCTGCCATCGGTCAGGGCTCTAACAGCTTTGCCAATATACAGCTTGCAAGATATGTGACAACCCTTGCCAATGGCGGTAATAACTATCAATTGACAGTGCTTGATAAGGTCACCGACATTGATGGAAATGTTGTGAAGAATTTTGAGCCTACACTGGTCAACACGACTAATTACAGTCAATCCACATGGAATGCCGTTCACAGAGGAATGCGAATGGTAGTGACAGAGGGAACCGCCAAGGCAACCTTTAAGGATTTTCAGATAGAAGTGGCCGGAAAATCGGGTACAGCCCAGGAAAATAAACTTCGTTCGAATCATTCTGTATTTGTGGCTTATGCCCCATACAGTGAACCGGAGATAGCCTTAAGTGTTTTGATACCCAATGGTGAGTCCTCCGGTTATACCGCAGAGATTATCAGAGATATGATAAAGTATTATTACGGTCTTACGATTGATGAGGAATTATATGGCGGTGTGGCATCAATTCCAACATCAGGTATTACGAATGATTAGTGCGTTGAAGCGTTACGATTCGCTGTACGGGTACAGAAAGGAGAAGCATATACAAAATTAGACATTGACTGACAGGTATATGCAGGATAATCTATAAAAAATGAAAAAAATGAAAAATTCTGTAGTGATAAAAGGTAATAAATATGGTATTATAGTTATGTTAGACAAAAATCTTCCGTTTGATGAATTGAAAAAAGAGGTTGCCGACAAGTTTAAGGCATCTTCTCAATTTTTTGGTAATTCTTCTATGGGAGTTACTTTTGAGGGAAGGTTTTTGAATAATGATGAGATAAGAGAACTTCTAGATATTATTTCTGCCAATTCTGAAATCAATGTAGTGTGTGTGGTGGATAATGACAAGGAAAGAGAAGCTTATTTTAAAAAGTCAGTGGAGGAGCATTTGAGCGACCTGTCCAATAATGATGGTCAGTTTTATAGAGGAACGCTCCGCTCCGGTCAGGTGATTGAGAGTGAATCAAGTATTATTATTCTGGGTGATGTGAATCCCGGGGCCAAGGTGGTCTCTTCCGGTAATGTCATCATTCTAGGTTCACTGAAGGGAACGGTCTATGCCGGTGTATCCGGAGAGGCGACATCTTTTGTCGTGGCACTTGAGATGCAGCCGATGCAGATTAGAATCGGGGATTATATTGCAAGGGCGTCTGACGATAATAATAACAATAAAAAATCTAAAAAAGCCAAGCCTGAGACAAAGATTGCTTTTGTCGAGGATGGCAACATTTACATTGAGCCACTTAATAAAGAGGTTTTAAATGATATTCATTTTTAAACTATACAAAAAAACTTGGGAGGAATATTGTCACCATGAGTGAAGTAATTGTAGTAACATCTGGAAAAGGCGGTGTCGGTAAGACAACTACAACCGCTAATGTAGGAACAGGTTTAGCCATGTTAAATAAGAAGGTAGTATTGATTGACACAGATATAGGTTTGAGAAATCTTGATGTGGTTATGGGACTTGAGAATAGAATCGTATATAATCTGGTTGATGTGGTAAAGGGCAACTGCCGTGCAAAGCAGGCGATGATTAAGGACAAACGATATCCGAATCTTTTTTTGCTTCCGTGTGCACAGGCAGGAGATAAGAACAGCGTGTCACCGGAAGAAATGAAAAAGCTGACAGATGAGTTGAGAGAGGAGTTTGATTACATAATTCTCGATTGTCCTGCCGGAATTGAACAAGGATTTAAGAATGCCATCGCCGGTGCTGACAGAGCAATTGTCGTTACCATGCCTGAGGTTTCTGCCATCAGAGATGCTGACAGAATTATTGGTCTTTTAGAGGCAAACGAAAAGAAACGTGCCGATTTGGTTGTTAACAGAATCCGTATGGATATGGTAAAAAGGGGAGAGATGATGTCCATTGATGATGTTGTTGAAATTCTTGCCATCGATTTGATAGGAGCTGTTCCTGATGATGAGAATATTGTCATTGCTACGAATAACGGAGAGCCGCTGGTGGGACAGGACAGTCTGGCAGGGCAGGCTTATATGAATATCTGTAAGCGTATTCTCGGTGAAGAGGTTCCTCTCCTGGATTTGAACAAAAAGCAGGGATTATTCTCTAAGTTGTTTAAAAGAAGCTAGAAGGGAGGAAAAGCGATATGAGTATTTTTGATGTGTTTAAGAAGAAACCATCAGGGAATGTTGCAAAAGACAGACTAAAATTACTCCTTGTTTCCGACAGAGCCAATTGCTCACCTGAGGTGATGGAGCTGATTAAAAACGATATCATTAATGTAATCAAAAAATATATGGAAATTGACTGTGAAGGATTGGATATTCAGATTACGCAGACAGAATCTGAGAGCACAAACGGTGCGGTGCCGGCGTTGATTGCTAATATTCCTATCAAGGAAGTGAAGCATAATGCGGATAATCAGTAGGATACCGCGTTGCATAAAGGAATGGAGATATGTGTAACTGTAGTGAGATGTTACAGTATGGTATGGAAAAGCTATGAGTAATGCGATGACTAAAATGATTAATACATTAAAAAGCTATCAATATCGTCATTTTAATATAAGACTGCTTGTATGGGTATGTGCTCTTACCGTATTGGGAATCCTTGTCATTGCAAGTGCGACTGACTCGGATACATACGAGCAGAAACAGATTTTTGGTTTTACCGTAGGTTTGATGATTACCTTTTTTGCCACATTTATCAGCTATAAATTCATCCTTAAGTTTTTCTGGCTGATTTATATAGTTAATCTCATTTTGTTGATATGGGTAAGAGTGGCCGGCTCCTATCACATGGGTGCTACCAGATGGATTGCTTTAGGTTCTGTTGAGCTGCAGCCATCTGAGTTTACAAAGATATTCATTATCCTGTTTTTTGCGTATTTTTTGAATAAATATAAGGATAAGCTGAATACTTTTCCGGTGATTGCCGGCTCAGTAGTCCTTTTTGCCATTCCGTTATATCTGGTGTTCAGACAGCCGGATTTGTCAACCAGTATCATTATCGCTATGATTTTCTGCGGTATTATGTATGTAGCCGGTCTGAGCTATAAATTTATTGGCGGTGTTTTGGCAATCACTATTCCTATCGTGATTGTATTTCTGTATCTTATTATGCAGCCGGATCAACAGATTTTGCAGGGATATCAGGTGAAACGAATTACCAGCTTCTTTGATAAAAGTGCCGCAGACGACAGAAGACAGCAGGAAAATTCTGTTATGGCAATCGGTTCGGGAGGTCTGCATGGCAAAGGACTGAATAATAACACAACCACAAGTTTAAAGAATGGTAACTATTTGTCTGAGCCCCAGACGGATTTTATCTTCTGCATTGTGGGGGAGGAGTTGGGATTTATTGGTTCTGCAGGTGTTATTATTTTATTGTTTCTCATTGTGATTGAATGCTTCTATATCGCTGCGCATGCCCCCGATTTGGCCGGTAGGATTATTGCTGCCGGATATGGCATTATGATAGCCATGCAGTCTTTTGTGAATATTGGGGTTGTCACTATGTTATTGCCTAATACAGGTTTACCACTTCCGTTTGTAAGCTATGGGTTAAGTTCACTGTTAAGTCTTTTTTCAGGACTCGGGGTTGTGCTGAATGTCAGTCTGCAGAGGAGAGAGATTGAATGATAAGGTGTTTTTCGCTAAAAGGTGTTTTATAAAGGTGTGTAAGGTTTTATGTTTAAAGGAGGTTTTTGTATTATGAATATTGGTTTGGTTGCTCATGATTCCAAAAAGAAATTAATGCAGAACTTATGTATTGCTTATAGAGGAATTTTATGTAAACATGATTTGTATGCAACAGCAACGACAGGACGACTGATAGAAGATGTGACGAATCTTACAATCCATAAATTTCACGCAGGACATTTGGGTGGAATCGAACAACTTTGTTCACAGATTGAACAAAATCAAATTGATATGGTTATTTTTCTAAGAGATGCTTTGAATCCTAAAATGCATGAACCTGATATCAAGAATGCATTCAGATTATGTGATATGCACAATATCCCTTTTGCCACAAATCTCGCCACTGCGGAGCTTCTGATTAAGTCTCTTGAGCGTGGTGATCTTGATTGGCGTGATATTTATAAACCATAAAAATAACAGACTTCCTGTACCGGCTTAACCGGTGTGGAAGTCTGTTTTGCTGTGATAAAGCAGTTAGTCGGCGATGTCTCTCACTCTGCCGAACATGCTTACCAGGTATAATCCACATATTCCGACGATGCCATATATCACTCGTGACAGCAGTGTCATGTTTCCGAATAAAAATGCAACAAGGTCTAATCTGAAAAATCCAATCAGTCCCCAGTTGATGGCTCCTATAATCGCAATTGTCAGAATTGTATAATCCAATCCTCTTGAATTCATCAATATCATCCTTTCAATTATTTATTTTATTGATAATTTTATTATTGCCTTAAATTTGAAAATTATAATGGAAAAATTTTCCTTGTGTATGCTTTAGTTTATCTCCTATGTCATTGATTTGTAAGAAGAGATGGTTATTTTTTACATTTAAGGGTGTTATTTTTTACATTTAAGGGTGTTATTTTTTACATGTCCGATTTTTGCGATTTTTTTGGTGTATAATAAAAGATATACATCCATTTCCAAGGTTTTACCAATGAAAACGAAAAAGGAGAGAGCAGCCTATGAAAA
>CACXFV010000073.1 GCA_902767015.1 uncultured Lachnospiraceae bacterium
AAGTTTAAATGAACTTTTCAAGGAGACGATACGATTAAAGACAAGTCCCTCCTTCTTGTCATTTAACACTTTCGTGTCCTTGGTATCCACACAAAAATATCCATTTCTGACAAACTGGAAGCTGTCTCCCGGTTTTGCCTCCTGAATACTGTCTTCTATATAACTATTCATCAGAACTGTCTTTGAATTCGGATTGAGATTCAATGTTCCGTCTTCATTCAACTTTCCTTTTTCCTCATCAACGATATTCTCATACAGTCTTACCTCAGCCTTAATCCCATGAGAAGCACTCACCCAGTGAATGGTTCCCTTTACCTTTCTACCCGTAAAACCACTGCCGCTTCTTGTCTCCGGATCATAAGTACAATGAATCTCTGTCACATTGCCCTCCTCATCCTTGGTGTAACTCACACATTTTACAAAATAAGCATTCATCAGCCTTACTTCATTTCCGGGATATAGTCTGAAATACTTCTTCGGCGGTTCCTCCATAAAGTCTTCTCTGTCTATATACAATTCTCTTGAAAAAGCAACCTGCCTTGTTCCCATTGCCTCATTTTCAGGGTTATTGGGCACCTCAAAGTACTCCACCTGATTCTCCGGATAATTATCAATAATCAGCCTGATAGGGTAAAGCACCGCCATCACTCTCTTTGTCTTGCTCTTCAGATCCTCCCTGATACAATACTCCAGCATTGCATAATCCACAGAACTGTTACTTTTTGACACCCCTACCAGCTCAACGAACATTCTGATTGATTCCGGCGTAAAACCTCTCCGTCTGAGTGCCGCTATTGAGACAAGTCTCGGATCATCCCATCCGTCAACGATGCCCTCCTCCACCAATTGCTTGATATATCTCTTGCCTGTCACCACATTGGTTAGGTAAAGCTTGGCAAATTCAATCTGCTTCGGCGGCTGAACATATTCTAATTCTCTTACCACCCAGTCATATAATGGTCTGTGATCCTCAAATTCAAGCGTGCAGATAGAATGTGTCACTCCCTCAATCGCATCCTCAATGGGATGGGCAAAATCATACATCGGATAAATGCACCATTGATTCCCCGTTCTGTGGTGCGTCATATGCGCAACCCTGTAGATCACGGGATCTCTCATATTGATGTTCGGCGACGACATATCAATTTTGGCCCGCAGCACCTTCTCACCATCTGCATATTTCCCATTCTTCATATTCTCAAACAGTTCCAGATTCTCTTCAATACTTCTGTCTCTGTAAGGGCTGTTCTTTCCCGGCTCCTTCAAGGTTCCCCTGTACTTTCTGATTTCCTCTGCAGAAAGGTCACACACAAATGCTTTTCCCTTTTTAATCAGCTTTACCGCTGCTTCATACATCTGCTCAAAATAATCAGAGGCAAAGAACAGTCTGTCCTCCCAGTCAGCTCCCAACCATTTGATATCTTCCTTGATGGATTCAACATACTCTTCTTTCTCCTTGGTGGGATTGGTATCATCAAAACGCATATTAAACTTACCATTATATTTCTGCGCCAGTCCATAATTCAAAAGGATAGACTTAGCATGTCCGATATGCAGATATCCGTTAGGCTCCGGGGGAAATCTTGTCTGAACATGATCATAGTATCCCTCACTCAAATCTTTATCAATTATCATTTCAATAAAATTTTTTGATGTTGTTGTCTCGTTTTCCATTGTAGTATTCCTTTTTTCCTTTCATCGATTCTCCTGCAATTATCTATTATCATACTCTATGAATAGTATACTGTCAAAAACTTTTCTAAATTTTTTTCGTCATGTACTCCCATCAGTTCTCTGGCAGAATGCATGGCAAGAAGGGGAATTCCGATATCCACTGTTCTCATTGGCAGTACTGTCGAACTGATGGCACCCAAAGTCTGTCCGCCAGCCATATCTGACTTATTCACGAAACTCTGGCAGGGAATCCCATGCTCGCCACAAAGAGCTCTTACCACAGAAGAACCCACCGCATCATTAGAATACGATTGGGAGGCTGCTATTTTTAATACAATCCCCCTGTTTGGCATGACGTGATTGGTAATATCAGACTTCTCAGGAGAATTAGGGTGCAGCGCATGCGCCACATCCACTGATAGCATGAAGCCTGTGAGCATATCATTGACCATCTCGTTTCTCCCCCGTTTTAATCCCCGGTACATTTTTTCCATTAAAAGTGCTGCTACACTAGAAGCGGCTCCCTGCTTGGTTCTGCTCCCTATCTCCTCATTATCAAAATAAAACGCCGCATTGATACCATCCGTTCTCTCCGCTTCTGTCATCGCCACCGTCTGGGCATAGACTGAAACCAGATTATCCAGTCTCGGGGAGGAATACATCTGAGCATCCACGCCCACGATACAGCCTTCCTCATAATTATACAGGTAAAGCTCATAATCAAGAATGTCTTCTCTCTTCATATTTCTTCTTTTCATCTCATCTTCAAACAGAAGGGTTATCACATCCTCATAGCGGTTTTCACGCTTTGTTTTATTCTCCTGCCATTTTCCGCTCTCTACCAGTGCCGTCACCGGAAGCATATCCTTCTGCGGGTTTAACTCCACTCCCTTATTGACCTCTCTGTTCATGTGGATTGCCAGATTTGGAATAATGAAAACCGGTCTTTTGGCATCCACCAGAATGCTTTTTACCTCAAATGCTCCCGCTCCCTTCACAATCATTCTTCCCGCCACGGAAAGTGGTCTGTCAAGCCATGTATTGAGAATCGGTCCACCGTATACCTCTGTATTGATTTTGAGATATCCCATACCACTCTTATTCTCCGCATAGATAATACAATCGGGTTTTATCTTAAAGCACGGGAAGTCTGTATGGGAGGAAACACACCTGATGGCTGCCCCTTCAGCGAATGTTGTCTTCCACTGACTGCCCACTGTAAATGCCATAAGGGAAGAATCATATATGCTGACAAAATATTTACCTCCTGCTGCCAATGTAAAATCTTCCGATATAGAAAGTTCTGTAAATTGGTGCTTTAACAGCATTTTCTTCACCGTATCCACCGTGTGAAAAGGTGACACACAATTATTGATAAACTCTCTCAAACCCTCTACCGATAACATTGCCTCTTTTTCTCTATCCATTTGTCCTGCTGTTCCTTTCCGGTACTCTCAATAACTTCTGATATCGTCGCTTCCATCGTCTACGGTCTGTTCTATATGCTTAATTTCGACATAATATCCGTAATCTGATGACACATTCACATACACCCTGTCACCCAACTTATGTCCCTTGATGGCTGCCCCCAGAGGAGAATCAATGCTGATATTCCCTTTCATGGAATCTCCCCTGATGGAGGTGACTAATTTAATTGTCATATTTTCATCGTCCTCCTCCATATAGAGGTCAACGACTGAGAACAGACCAACTTCATCGGCCTTTTTATCATCCTCAATAATGGTTGCCGTTTTTAACAGTCTTTCAAGATACCGTATCCTGCTCTCATTTTTATTCTTATCCCGCTTTGCGGCATAATACTCGAAGTTCTCGCTTAAATCTCCATGGGCACGTGCTTCTTTCACTGCCTCAATAGCTTCTTTTCTCACAACCAATTTTCTATATTCTATTTCCTCCTCTATCTTCTTTATATCACCTTTTGTCATTTCATTGGCCATTATCTTATTCTCCTATCCCACTAATTCAAAATCACTGTCCTTATATACTACTGTGCAGTCCATAATACTTTTTCGCAAACCCTTATCTGTGATGACACTTGCTTTCACCAGTGGCAGTGTATGATTCTCTCTCACAAAAAACGGAACCTCCGTCAAATCGACTTTGATAAAGTGCACTCCTTTCTCAAGCTTTTCTGTCACAAGCTTACCCTCTGCCACAATTTTGACAAAGGTCATATTCTCCGGCAGATAAACGTAGCGTCCTATGGCATTCTGTGTATACACCGGTGCTATCATAATATCTTCTCCCAATATCAGCTGGTCTTCAATACTAACGGCAATCTCATCCTCCGGATATACAAATGCAAGCGGCTGATACATCATCTCGTCCTTCTTTACCGCCTCAAGATAAGTATCGTAAAGATACGGCAATAATCTGTATCTGACATCCAGCATGTTCTTAAAGGCCTTAGTGCCTGTAAAGCGATAACATTCCTGATTCCTTGTACCAAGCGCAGAATGATTTCTAAAAAGTGGCGTAAATATCCCCAACGCCATCCATCGCAACAGTAAATCTTCTGTCACATCACAGCCAAAGCCGCCTATATCCGCACCAACATACATAAAACCACTCATATTCAGACCGGGCAGCATCTTCAAATTCAGCAGAATATGCGACCACCATGAACAGTTATCTCCCATCCATATTCCCGCATATCTGTGCATTCCTATGTAGGAGGCTCTTGAAAATATCAGAATATCATTCTTTTCATACTTATTAAAGTATTCGCCTGCCGCCCTTGACATATGATATCCGTACAGATTATGAACACGGTCGTGATTGACAGGCACACCGTTCATGTTGTGATACATTGCCTCATAATCCTCACTGTTATTAGACACTTTGTCAAACTGCCACCTTATATCATTCATAAGCCTGTCATCATCATTTACTACATCCCTCTCTGAAAGTGCCGTTTTAATCTCTTCCACCTTATTCTTGGAATAAAAAATCGCCGGCTCATTCATATCATTCCAAAATCCTTCTATTCCGGCATCTAAAAGTCCGGCATATTTTTCGCCAAACCACTTTCTGACTTCCTGATTCAGAAAATCCGGAAAATGTGTATAACCCGGCCATACTGCCGCCACATAATCATGTCCGTCTTTGTCCTTGACAAAGTAATTATTCTTAACTCCCTCTTCATAGATATCATATCCTTTTTCTATTTTTACTCCTGCATCAATAATAGGAACAAGTCGAATACCCTTTTCTCTGATGCTTCCCACATAATTCTTAAAATCCGGAAAACGCTCTTCATCCACTGTAAAATCTTTATAGTCCTTCATGTAATCAATATCAAGATATACAGAACTGATTAGCATATCATTTTTTTCATAATTTTTGATGACCTCGTCTACCCTGCCGGCATTCTCATAACTCCACCTGCACTGTCCAAAACCAAATGCCCATTTCGGAGGAATATAGCTTTTGCCAATCAATTGGCGGAAACTCTTCAAAATCTCTTTTAAGGTTTCTCCCTCAATAATATATACAACCATATCCCTGTATTTCGGAATAATCCTAAGGGTGTTAATCTCTTCATAACCGATATCAAAGGTAACCTTGCCGGGATTATCAACAAAGACACCGAATTTTTCCCTCTCGTCATCAATCAGCAGAAAATTATGCGCACCATAAAGTGATGTCTTTTCCTCTGTGTGGGACGGCTCGTCAGTACAGTAACTCACATAACAGAATCCTCTTTTATTGATGCCCCTGTTTGCCTCTCCCAGCCCATAGACTTTTGTTCCGGCACTCATCTGATAAGTAAATATCAGTTCCTCCTGCTCATTCTCGCTTAACCGGAATTTTTCTATCTCATCTGTACAAGCTTGCAGATTTAATATCACTGCCTCCGTGTTGATGGGCGTACCAAACTCATATTTCTTGATCATTATTCTCGCTACCTCCATGATTTATTTTCAAATAATATTCACATGATACCATGTCATTCCCCGGTTATTACGTCCATCATACCATATCCGGTATTTTTTTTCTATACTATATTGCAGCAACAAAAAGGAGCTGTTGTTAACACAATATCCTGCAGCAGATTATGTTTACAACAGCTCACTTTTATTACTATTTCAAAATTACTATTCTAAAAATATGAACAAACCCTTCAGCCAACCATGACAGGAATCCCTGCTGTCTTGGTTCAATTCACTGACAACCTTAACCAAATTATGCATCAATACTATAGTTCGGTGCTTCCTTCGTGATATGGATGTCATGAGGATGACTTTCCTTCAATGCTGCCGAAGTAATCTTGACAAATCTGCCTGTCTCCTTAAGCGTCTCAATGTCTTTAGCACCACAGTAACCCATTCCTGAGCGTATACCGCCTACCAACTGGAACACAGTATCCTCAATCGTTCCCTTATAGGCAACTCGTCCCTCAACACCCTCCGGAACAAGCTTCTTCGCATCCGTCTGGAAATATCTGTCCTTACTGCCATTCTCCATGGCTGCAATAGAACCCATGCCTCTGTATACTTTATATTTTCTGCCCTGATATAATTCAAATTCTCCCGGGCTCTCGTCACAGCCGGCAAACATACTTCCCATCATACATACGTTTGCTCCTGCTGCTATGGCCTTTGTCATGTCTCCCGAGAACTTAATACCGCCATCGGCTATAATCGGCACGCCATACTCCTTTGCCACCTGATAGCTCTCCATAATCGCGGTAATCTGCGGAACACCAATACCGGCAACAACACGCGTTGTACAAATAGAACCCGGTCCTATACCGACCTTGACAGCATCTACCCCTGCCTCAATCAATGCCCTGGTTCCTTCACCTGTGGCAACATTACCTGCAATTACCTGCAAATCAGGATATGCCGCTTTAATCTTCTTTACAGTATCTAATATATTCTTGGAATGACCATGTGCGGAATCTACAACAATAACATCTACCTTTGCCTCCACAAGTGCTGCTACTCTGTCCATGACATTGTTCGTAATTCCCACTGCTGCGCCACATAACAGTCTTCCCTGTGAATCCTTTGCCGACTGCGGATATTTAATCTGCTTTTCTATATCCTTAATGGTAATCAAACCTTTGAGTATGTAATTATCATCCACAATAGGAAGCTTTTCCTTCCTTGCCTCTGCCAATATCTTCTTCGCATCCGCAAGAGTGATACCTTCCTTCGCCGTTACCAGTCCCTCACTGGTCATTGATTCCTTAATCTTCTTTGTAAAATCAGTCTCAAACTTTAAGTCTCTGTTTGTAATGATTCCTACTAATTTTCTATCCTGTGTTACGATTGGAACTCCTGATATTCTGAACTTCGCCATCAGGTTGTTAGCATCCTCAAGTGTATGCTCCGGTGATAAATAAAAAGGATCTGTAATGACGCCGTTCTCTGAACGTTTTACCTTGTCCACTTCTTCAGCCTGTTCTTCAATAGACATATTCTTATGAATAATTCCTATGCCACCTTGCCTTGCCATTGCGATTGCCATCCTATACTCCGTAACAGTATCCATTCCTGCACTCATCATAGGAATATTCAATCGGATAGACTTTGTCAGATTTGTTGATAAATCTACCATGTCAGGGGTAACCTCAGAATAAGCCGGTACGAGTAAAACATCATCAAATGTGATTCCTTCGCCAACAATTTGTCCCATTTTCTTTTCCTCACTTTCCATATATTTTGTCTACGTGTATAATCGTTTAAAACAATCACATCACGATAATTTTATCAATTCTACCAAATTTATATAGTCATGTCAATTTATATTTTCTTTACAGAATTACTTTTCTCGGTGCCACTGCCTGCATCTCTTTTATAATGGCATCATTTGGTTCAAAAATCACCTTAATTAAGGATGAGTCCTTTCTCTCAAAGACAACATATCTGTTGGCATCCTGTTCAAGAGAAGAAAAATCACGCAGCTTATAGACTTGTCTTTCATATGGTGCAAGCTCATCGGAATTCTCCGGCGCAATAATCTCCACTTTGTCCATCTCAATCTTACCGCAGCCCTTTCTTCTCGTCTTGCCACATATCTTATCCACCTGACACTCACCGCTTAAGTATAGATATTCATATTCTACATCAGTCAATTGGAAGATAAACTTTGTCACATACCCTAAGGCAACTGCCAAAAGAATGGCAACCGGACCAAATATGACTGTCATACAGGCAACAGAGATACAGAGTAATACAAAAAAAATCCTAAGGGCAATCCCTACTGCCGTCATCTTTCTCTTGATCATCCACTCATGGTAAACTTCACTCATTATTCTCCTCATTTCTGCGCTGCTCTCTGCACATACCAGGTTCGTGTCAGGCAGCGCACAGTCACAAACCCGTCTGGTGAAAGTCTTTGAAAAGCTTTCACTCTTTCTTCATCATTTGGCTTCTTTTTGTGAAATTACAATATTTTACAACTAATCTGTAGCTGTTGTCAATATAAAAAATGTATTCATGGTTCCTATTCGCAGTCTGATTAGAAATTAGTTAAATATATGATGGAGTATCCTGTATACCAATCCGTTCTCCGGTTCAAAAACAACTATTCCGTTTCCATCTTGTGCCATTCTTATAAAGTATGCTGTCAAAAATATAACAATCATCAAATAAACAAGCGTCTTATACACCTTGGTATTTAGTCTGTATTTTAACAGAAATATAAGTGCTCCCGGTATCGGAAGCAGCACAAGTGGATGGTAAAAAAAAGCCTTTTTGAAATGAAACCTTAACATAGATATCCATGCCCTGGTCATACCGCACCCGGGGCACGATATCCCTGTCAGAAACTTTATCAGACATCCAATGCCTGCTATATGAAAAAAAACATACAAAATAACAATGGCCAATACCACAATTGCCGCATCAACACACTTTTTCAAAAAAATTTCTTTATCATCACGATGATTCACCAATCAATACCTGCCTTTGATATGTTTTATCTATAGCAAAAACTCTGCCATCACCACATTGCTCACATCAATTCCCCTCTCTGTAAGGCAAAGTGTCTGCTGTGACAGATTTCTGGTAAGCAGCCCTTTGTCCACCGCTTTTTCAATGACCTGTCCATAGATTTCTTCTATTGGCATGTGAAATTTATCCTTGAATTCCTGTACAGATACTCCCTCCATCTTTCGCAGCCCCAGAAACATAAATTCCTCTATCAGTTCCTGCCCGGATAATTCTGTTGCCTCGGCACGGATTCTTTTTATATCCCCGTCTGCCTCTATATACTTAGTCCTGTCAGTGATATTAGTATATCTCACAGGGTTCACTAGGGAAGCCGCCGCCGTTCCGAAGCCATAATAATTTTCCCTGCTCCAGTATTTCAGATTATGCCGGCAGGCATAGCCTTTTTTTGCATAATTAGATATTTCATATCTGAAATATCCGTTTTCCTGCAATAGCCGTTTTGTCAGATAATACATCTCCCTCTCGTCCTCCTCATCAGGAAATGTATACTCCTCCTGTCTTTCATACAGAGGGGTTCCCTCTTCCACTATCAGGCTGTAGGCCGATATATGCTCCGGTGAAAGGTCAAGAATTTTTCGCAGCGTATTCTCATAAGAGACCACGGTCTGTCCCGGTATGGCAGATATCAGATCAATATTGATATTCTCAAAACCTGCTGCCCTTGCCTCCTCATATGTCTTTATAAAATCGTCGTAGTCATGTATTCTGCCAAGCAGCTTCAATTCAATGTCATCAGCCGACTGCAGCCCTATACTGAGTCTGTTAATCCCCGCTTTCCGGTAAACCATAAGCTTTTCCCTGTCTACGGTTCCCGGATTGACCTCTATCGTAATTTCACAATTATCAGACAAAACATTCTTTTGCCGGAACAGTTCTAAAAGTGCCGCCGTATAGCCTGCCGGATATACCGACGGTGTTCCACCGCCAAAAAACACGGTATCGGCTTTTTCATTGACAGGGGTGTTTAAGATTTCCCGCTGCAGGGCGTGCTGGTAACGTGACATATCCTCTTTGGTTCCGCAGTCAGAGACAAAATCACAATACAGACATTTTTTAACGCAAAAGGGAATATGGATGTATATCCCCGCCATAGTTTTTTCTCCTTTATCCATCAAACAATTGTAACAGGACTATTTATCATCCAGCTTCAGTACACTCATAAATGCCTTCTGTGGTATCTCCACATTTCCCACCTGACGCATTCTCTTTTTACCCTCCTTCTGCTTCTCCAAAAGCTTCTTCTTACGGGTAATATCACCGCCATAGCACTTTGCGAGAACGTCCTTCCTCATGGCTTTTACCGTCTCTCTGGCGATTACCTTGCTGCCGATGGCTGCCTGTATCGGAATTTCAAATAACTGTCTTGGGATTTCCTCCTTCAGTTTTTCACACATCTTTCTGCCACGCTCATAGGCTGTGCCGGCATGCACAATAAAGGAAAGAGCATCCACCTCTTCTTTATTGATGAGTATGTCAAGCTTCACAAGCTCTGAACGCTGATATCCCTTCAATTCATAATCAAATGAAGCATATCCTCTGGAGCGTGATTTTAAGGCATCAAAGAAATCGTAGATAATCTCATTTAGCGGAAGGTCATATTTCAATAATGCCCTCGTACCTTCAATGTACTCCATTCCCTTGTAGATACCACGCCGTTCCTGACACAGTTCCATAATCGGTCCGATAAACTCTGTGGTGACCATGATTTCCGACTGGACAATGGGCTCCTCCATATAATCAATTTCGGAACCGTCCGGCAGATTGGAAGGGTTGGTAAGTTCAATCATTTCACCGTTTGTCTTATGTACCTTATACACAACTCCCGGCGCAGTTGTAACCAAATCAAGATTGTATTCTCTCTCTAACCGCTCCTGTATAATCTCAAGATGCAGCAGTCCTAAAAATCCGCACCGAAAACCAAAACCAAGGGCAATCGATGTCTCCGGTTCAAAGTTAAGTGACGCATCATTTAACTGCAGCTTTTCCAGTGCATCACGCAAATCCGGATATTTGGCACCATCAGCAGGATACATTCCACAGTAAACCATGGAATTAACCTTCTTATAGCCCGGCAGTGCCTCCTCGCACGGTCTGTCAGAATCCGTAATGGTGTCACCCACAGAGGTATCCTTCACATTTTTGATGCTTGCCGTAAGGTAACCAACCATTCCCGCACTCAGTTCATCACAAGGGATAAACTGCCCTGCCCCGAAATATCCTACTTCTACCACATTTGCCTCCGCACCGGTGGCCATCATTCTGATATGTGTCCCGACCTTAACAGTACCATCCATCACTCTGAAAAATACGATAACTCCCTTGTAGGAATCGTAGATACTGTCAAAAATCAATGCCTTCAGCGGTGCATTTCTATCTCCTTTTGGAGACGGTATTTTAACGACCACCTGTTCAAGCACTTCCTCGATATTGATTCCGTTCTTGGCTGAAATCAGCGGTGCATCATGCGCCTCAATACCAATCACATCTTCTATCTCATCAATCACCCTCTCCGGCTCGGCACTGGGCAGGTCAATCTTATTAATCACCGGCATGACATCAAGGTCATGATCCAGTGCCATATATACATTCGCTAAGGTCTGGGCCTCCACTCCCTGCGCTGCATCCACCACCAATATGGCACC
>CACXFV010000074.1 GCA_902767015.1 uncultured Lachnospiraceae bacterium
AGAGCCAGAAACGGCTTTTTCTCTTTGCCCACCTCGATATAAACGTCTTTTATGTCAGCCGTTCCAATCCAAAGAGTATGCTTCACGTATTGTACCCGTGAAAGCACCTCTTTGTAGTGGGACGAGTTGGAGATGTATTGAAACATATATTTATTCCCCAAGAACTATTATTAATTTTTATTTAATATATATTCTGAAACGAACTTTTGAATGTTATCAACATCTGTATATATTACACGAAGGAATTCTTCTAATTCTTGATTAGTCATATCAGAGATAGCCTTTCCCGCAAATACCACTTTTTTATAGAAAACACGCTTGTCATTTGAATCATTTTCAAATCCAATTTCTTTTGCCTTAGTCATTAAGTTTCCATCACTTAAAATTTGTCTAAAACTTTTTTGAATATCATTTTGCTCAACATGCAATACTAATGTATATTCTGTTTCTGAAAGCAAATGTTTTTCTGAAAATGGAATCCACTCAAAATGAACATTATTTGTCCATTTCTTTAAAAGTACCTGAAAGTAACCATTACGTACACCATTGTAAAATAAAATCTCTTCATTTGGACACAATTCGCCCAACACTTTTTCTGTAGTTTCTTGCAGTCGTTTAATTACAGGTTCTATCAAACTCTCCAAAGAATTAGCAACTATATCTTGTAATTCACCAAGAGTTTGAAAATAGATCTGGAATTTAGAATATACGTCCCACACAGACATTTCTTTCGTACATCCGATACTATCAATTATTTTATCTCGTACTTTTTTGCGAAATATCTTTCTTGAATCTCTTATGTCAAACAATCCTTCCAAATGATCAATATACTGCTTGATTGCAGACTCTAGCCATTCCTCTTTTACTCTACAATTTGGTAAAACAGCCTCTTTAAGCCATGGTAGAATGTTATGGTAATAATCCATTTCTATGAAACGATTACCCAAAATATCTTTAGTCTTTTCCGTAAGACTATACCCTTCTACCTTTTTACGACCATCTCGTGTCAGATATATAACCCAAATGTTATCAGACGGAATCCCACGTTCAATCTCTGTATTTACATAGCGTTCAATCTGTTTGTCTTGATCAACAGCCCAGTGGATTTTATTTTCAATGATAACAGCATATTCACCATCTTTTTCTATCAGTCCATCGATATTGTCTCTGTTGAAATACACTTTCGACTTTTCAATATCGAAAGAATCAACACTAAATGTTGGAATCTGCTTTAGGAACGAAGTAAGAATAACATGCTTCCCATCTTCTTTATATTTAAGCAAATGAATGAGTATTCTTGTGTGTGCATTTTCGTTGGCATGAAGTTCATCAATCACATTGATATGAAATGGCAAAGCTGCTTTTTGTTCCTCATAATAGTCACCAAGTACTTTTGCCAGTTTAAAATTCTCTGCAATTTGCTCACAATATTGTAGCAATATAGGTTCTACTATATTGCGAAGTTCAATAATCGCATTACCAAGTTCTTCAACATTACTCCATCCATCAATCCGTTTGTTCAATATATATGAATATTCACACCAACCCCTTTTTTCTGTTTTTGCTATCTCATTATTTGGAAGATGTCTTTCAAGATATTTGCATAAGGGTTTATAAGCAGAGCTTTCCACATGCAACTCTATATGGTTCTTGCATAATTCGTAATGAATTTGAGCTTGAGGAAGAGAAATAGGGAGATTCTTATCCACCGCAACCTGTACTCCAGCATTTCTTAAAGCTGAAGTTCCGAGCATACTTTCTAGCAATAATAAATCTTTGTCCATCTTTAACATATCATTATGACACAAATGTTATCAATTTAAGAAAGCAGGAAATCGCCTTCTTCAACAAAATTCAATTCCTCTTGAACAGCAGAAATAATTTCAGAATCATCTTCTTCCCGCAGTTCAACATATCGAATAAATGCCATTATTTCCTCTGTAAATCTATTATTTACTAAGCATACAAATGCCCTGACGTCTTCTATAGAGATTTGATCTAAAAAAGCAGATTTCATTTCGTAGATATCCTGTGCCGCCAGTTCAATATCACAAGCGTTATAACCTAAGGCCATAATACCTGTCATCCACTTTTCTACTAATGCCCCATTGTTGAGAATATTATCAATCTCACCATGACCAACAAGTCTTTTATACAAACTTTCCTTAATAAGTTTTTTTACTTCTTTTTCCATGATTTTTACATATTAATCCAACTTCACAAAATCAAAATCATTAGCAAGACAGCACGCTTTCTTGTATTAAAACAGATACATGTGTTTATATTTTTCTTTTTTAATTGTTTGTTTTGATATTTATTTTTCTATCAATGCAAACAAATGTATTCTCTTGAATTATGTAGTAAAATCACCAACTATTTTCAAGAAAAAGTTGAATGCATCTTCAAAATCTTCTCTCTTAAAGATTTTATAAAAACCTGCATGATTAGAATAACAATTAGATTTATATGCTGGATATTCAACAAAAAGCACCTCCAATTTATCATAGAGTTTCTTTTCATCTCTTATAAGAACTAAAGGATAAGTACTCTCGACTTTTCGATCATAGG
>CACXFV010000075.1 GCA_902767015.1 uncultured Lachnospiraceae bacterium
CTCGGATGAACATACCTATTCAATGTAACAGACACACTTGCATGTCCGAGTATTTCGGAAAGGCATTTAATATCGACTCCCTGCTCCACGCAACGTGTAGCAAATGTGTGTCTGGTTGTATGAAAATTAGCATCAACGATTCCGGCTTGCTTTAGTATTGTCTTAAAACGATATTGAAGTGCTCTCGGTTCCAGATAGTGATTTTTGCTTCCTGTGAGAATGTAGGCTTCATCCTTGTAATTCTCCTTTAAAAGCGAATTAAGATTTTGAGGAATTGGAATCGTTCGCACAGATTGCTCACTTTTGGGAGGTAATATTTTTACCTCTGTTTTTTTATTCATATATCCCGTATTGTCTATATTAGTATCAATACGTACTCGCTGCATTGTCTTATCAATACTAAATGTATCATCTCCAAAATTAAAATTTTCCCATTTTAAAGCACATACCTCTCCTACGCGCAAGCCCGTAAAAAGACAAAGAAGAATTCCAAGATTGACTGTATTCATATGATTTAGAAGCCAATCCACAAGCTGTTTCTCTTCATATATAGAGAAAACTCTGATTTTTCTATTTTCTCTTTTGATGTTGACACATTTCACATTATAAGTAACCGGCCTGTCGTGACTTAATTCATAAATACGTATGCTATTCATAACTGACATTACTTCCAATACCGTTCCTGATGAGAGTCCCTGTTGATTGGCACCACCTTCCTGCAAAAGACTATTGGCAAAATGAATTAATTCAGTATTGGTAATATCGTTTAAGTTTCTATGACCAAATTCAGGTAAAATATATTTAGTCAGAATATCTTCATACTTTCTTATAGAGGTTTCTTTCAAAGTAGAACAAGCGGCTGTAAGCCATGCTTCTCCGGCAGTTTTCATAGTCATATCAAAATCATGACATGATATTGGAGATACAACTTTTTCGACTGATGCTTTTTCAGTTATTGCTTTTTTATTAGTTGTTTTTTCGCTTAATACTTTTTGAAATTCATTATTGTTCATAGTCGCTTTTTGTCTTGCTTCGATTAATTTTACTTTTACGTCTGCATAACTATGCGCATAGACTGCACCATATCGCGCTTTCCCATCTACATAATCCCTAATATAACGTCCTTCCCATCTCCCATCTTTACGTTTATAAATATTTTTTCCTACTCGTGGCATATTTGCCTCCTTATTGATTTTTATTTGACAGATTATCACAATTAGAACTTTTAGGCATGGATTTTGACCACAAAACTGACCACAAATAGCAATTTTATGAATGACTATAATCATCATCAGAAGTATTGATGAATGACAGAATATTAATAATAAACAATAATTGACAGTAAAATTATTAAAAAAATCATATCAGGTATAAAGGATTTTTTGTTCATGACGATATAATATGCAGGTAGTGTGATACATGACAGATAGCGGTTTATAACAATCGTATTTTTCGATACAGCCTTAACGCATTGTTTTGTCATAGTTTTGATGTGCTGACATGCTAAAAACTATTTGACACACTATCCTTAGTTTGATATAATTATATAAATATATTTTTTAATAAAGCCTATCGTGAAAGTACATATTCTACGAAAGGTTTTTTCATGTCCTTTTTTCATTTTAGAGCTTGAATATAGTCCGAAAAATAATAGCCTTCAATGTATAAGATTCTTCCTTGCTTTAAACCATCATATTCTCCGGTATGCTACATAGCAGAAGTGTAGCACAACAAAAGAGCGCTTCCAGCTTTATTTCTGAAAGCAGGTCATCGATCTGCTTTTGGGGAAGCTGAAATTTATACATTCCATGAAAATAAAATTCATATAACTGTGCAGTTCAGATAGCAGAATTTTTATTGTTTGTTTTATCAAATTGGCAGAAAAAAATAACCGCTTAGTCTCGCATGAGCTTATGCAGACTAAGCGGTTATTAGTATATAAACAACTATTTGTGGACTAACCGCATGCCACAACGGTAGTACCTTTTTAGACATATCTGTGCCTTAAATGCGTCCGACAGCCTCATTACCGTTTTATCCGGAGCATCAGTCAAGCCATTGTATAAAACTACCGGCTTCGGTATCGTCAAGGGAATGATCGTAGAGCTATGCTGATTGCATACCCACATAGAATTCCTCATCCGTTTCCAGACATAAACACCCGAGCTGCCCTCCAAAACATGCTCCACAATCAATTGCGATATGATTGTTTGCCCTGTAAATATATCCGGGCTTTTTATTTTCTTCAATATTTTGTGTCGGTGTGTGTCCCGAAATCACATATATGTCATCAAAATACTTTATGTCATATTCCGCCCTGTCCCAAATCAGTTCATCCAGTGCATAGTCATCGATATCCCGCTCCGGCGAAAAATTACCAAGTCCTGCATGAACCAGCAGAAATTTCTTACCTGCTGCATGAACCATTTCATAGACAGAAAACTCCATGAGATATTCATACACTTCTTCTTGCATTTCCTGTGAGAGCTTGTGAAATTCGTCCGTAGTAGTCATACTTCCATTTAACTGCCAGTTCATCAGCTTTTCCACAATGTCTTCACTGATGTCTCCAACATTTACCTCAGAGATATCCTTCATCAGAAATTTAAGACACTCCAGTGCCATTACCTCATGATTTCCTACAAGCGGAATGATATTAGGATATTCCATCATTTTGAGTATTACCTTGATAGGATTAGGTCCTCTGTCAAGTACATCTCCCAACACATACATTGTATCATCATCAGAAAAATTAATCTTCTCTAACAACTCCATGAACATGTCATATTCTCCATGTACATCTGAAACAACATAGGTACTCATATCTGATTCCTCCATGACTTTAACTCATACATTATAATTGGCAGATATTACCATATTCCACACCAATCCTGTTATTACTATCATGTCCGTTTTTTTATCATTTACTCTCATGGCAAAGTATTTTTTACTGTCTTTTACACGTTCTTCCTCATTTTATCAAAGTTCTCTGCCACCTGTCGGACTTCCTCCCCGGCACTCACAAACGCTTCCACCACCTTAGGATCAAAATGGCTGCCTGCACTTTCTTTAATGATACTCATAGCCTTTTCAAATGAAAACGGTTCTTTGTAGCAACGTTTTGAAACCAATGCATCAAACACATCTGCCACTGCCATAACACGGGCGGATAATGGTATCTCTTCACCCGAAAGACCGCTCGGATATCCGCAGCCATTCCACTTTTCATGGTGATAGGCGGCAAGATTCTTTGCCTCTGCAAGATACGCGGCCCCTTTTACATTTTGAATGGCCTCTTCAATCATTTTCTTTCCTGCAGTTGTATGTGTCTTCATAATCTCAAATTCTTCATCCGTAAGCTTTCCCGGTTTATTCAATACTGCATCCGGAATCGTAATCTTTCCGATATCGTGAAGTGGTGCCGACTGAACAACGTCTGAAATAAATTTATCCGTAAGCACTTCTGTATAGTAATCTTTTTTCTCAATGATTTCATGATAATTTCTGTATACGCTGCCGTCTTTCTGACATGATCCCCCGTAGACGCGTCTCGATTCTCTACCATATCTGCCAGCACCATAATCAATCCCTTTTGCATTTCAGAGATTGTCTCATTTTTTTCCTGAAGCTCTTCCACGTAGAACATGCTGTCTTCTGTTGTCTTTAACAGGGCATTGTAAAGATTTTCCACCTCATCACCGGTAATGATGTCAAGATTTCTGATTCTTTCCACATTTTCCTCACGGGCTGTATCACTGTTATAGGCAAAGGCACTGGCACTAAATGCCATACTGTTAACCGGAAGAATGATATTATATTCTGCCAGCCAAAGACCTATGGCAAGTATGAGAACAAAAAAACCGGTAAACAGTGTACTCATTTTAATAAAAAAGTCCTGCTCATATTCTCTCAAGTCCTTCATTGCCACATCTGCTGCGGCGTAGCACACACACTGACCGGCTTCGTTATATACGGGCTGATAGACAGTAAGCAGCCATCCAAAGGTATCATCAGAAATAATCGGTTTTATTTTTTCACCCGCCATCAATGCCGGCAGATAAGGATAAAACGCTTCATCAAACGGAACAATCTCCCCCGGCTCGGACCCTTCTAAATCCTCTGTGTCCAAATCAAACACCACATGACAGCCATCCTCTTCTATCTTATAGACATACACATACTCTATGTCCGGCGAACTCTCTCTTATCTTATATAATAACTCCTCTGTCTCTGTATATCCATCTGCGTCCTCTCCCTTTTCAATGAAATCCTCTACTCTGTCTGTATCTATGACCCCTGCCGCCAGCTTCGCAATTCCCTCCGCCAATTCAATATGCTGCGTCTTAGTATATTTTTCAAATAACATCAGGCTAATCCATGTAGCAAGCGTTGCAAGAGAAAAGGAGGCAAAAACAAGCATGAGCACAATTTTCGTCTTCAGGGAAATTTTTCTGCACTTCGCTCCTTCTGCCGCTTTTCGCTCGTCTCCATAGAGCGGCCGCTGCCTCCAGCCGCTGATTGTCAATGCCTTTCTTACATTATCAGGAATCACCTTAAGTATCAGAAGGACGACTGTTACCGACAATACTTTATCAATAAGGTCCACCAGAAATTGTGCCAGAAACTGGGCCTGAAACTTTCCAAAATGGCAGCTTTCATAAAAATACTTAATATAGACAGAATATCTTCCCGCAATATCAAATCCCTCTAAATACCATGTGAGGATGGCTCCAAACCCTCCCCCGATCAGAGCGATTATCATCGTATAAAGTATCATGACAGAAATGCGTTTCAGATATCTTCTGTTAGAAACGTAACACGTGCAGATGGCAATCAGTATATTCAATATGCCATAATAGATTGAATTAAATTCCATCATTCCTTTGCAAAGATTGGTAACCAGTGCTACCGTGATTCCCGGAAGATACCCTCCCAGTACCGAAATCAAAATCGTTCCTATCGTATCCAGAAACAGCGGTGTCCCTATCTTATCCGCAATCACAGCACACACCAGATTAATCACAATTCCGGCAATTATCAGTATAATACTTAACAGTCCTCTAAAACCCTTAACCGGTACAACTTCATTTTCTGATTTTTCCATTCAATAGCCTCTTCTCTATATCACTGTCTTTCAATCGGTTACTGTCCACAGGCATCCTTCACCTGCATTTTACGCTAGACACCATTCGTAGGAGCCTTCCCGATATTATTAATATCCTCTGAACTTCCTCCGCCATTGTCATCCGGTGCACGCAATACACCTCTTTCTGCCAGTCTCAAAAATGCGTCCACCACATCACTGGCCAATTGTGTACCCGACGCTTCCTTAATAATCGAAACTACCTTATCAAAATTCATTCTTCCTCTGTAAGGACGATTAGAATACATGGCATCAAAAGTATCTGCCACAGCAATAATCTGGGCCACGCGCGGAATTTCTTCTCCCTTGAGACCTCTCGGATAACCTTTACCATCAGGCCGTTCATGATGGGCACCGGCTCCGATTGCCAGCTCCGGCATAATGCTGATATCTTTAAGTACATCATAACCAAGCTCTGCATGCGACTTTATAATACCAAATTCCTCGTCTGTCAGTTTACCGTCTTTATTCAGAACTGCTGATGGTACACCAATCTTTCCGATATCATGCAAGAGCGCAATGTTATGATATTTCTCCAATGCTTCCTCATCATAACCAAGCTCTTTTGCCAGCATTACTGTATATTCTGCTACGCGGAATGAATGACCATTGGTATACTTATCCTTCATATCAATGGTTTTGGCAAATGCTTCCGTAATCTCATTAATCAGTTTTCTCTGCTCCTCCTGCTTTCTCTGAACCGCACGCATCTTTCTCCTCATATGCAGCCGGACACTTTCTTCTAATACCACTGCCGCCAGAATCATCCCCAGAACATTGAACCACCATACTTCATGAATTTTCTTCTGTTTTACAATAAGAATTGACAATTCATTACTGCTCTGTCCATCAACATCTTTAAGCTGTATCACAAAACGATATCTGCCACCCCTAAGATTGGTATAATCCATCGGCAGTAATTCATTCCGTGCTACTGTCTTCTTCGATTTATCAAAACCCTTAAGATAATAGGTAACCTGCGGATTGCTCAGAGAATAGGTATATACATAACTGTAAATCGTAATCTTATCCACCGATGCGGGTATGATAAATGCGCCAGAATCACTAGGATAAATCATCTTTCCGTCAGCCTCCACAAACGGAACTGCTATCTTTATATTATTTACATTCTCAAAGTTTTCGTCGATATTTACCATCACTACTCCCGCTTTTCCTGCAATGTACAGATTCCCCTCCTGTGTCAACTCACTGTAAGAATTTGCTGTTGCGTTACTCGGAAGCCCATTGTCCATATTATAAAGGACCGGTTCTATTTTTTCATTTTCTAAAAGGTTCTCTACCGGCAACACATATATACCGTTGCTGCTCAGTACCCACATCTCTCCCTTACTGTTCTCATACAAATCAAAATTATTAGAATAAGGAAATTTCTGTATGGTAGTGACTGTATAATCCTCGTTCATATAGGCAATCGCATTACTGGTAACAATCCAGAACAGATTTCTCTTTGTATCCTTCTTGATACGCATAACAATACCGGAACTTAAGCCATCCTTTTGGTCAATTAAAGTTGCCTTATCCTCCCGAATGACATAAATTCCTCCTCCATCGGTTCCTACAATAAGATCATGATTCCTGGCCTCTGTCACAGTAAGAAGCTCCGGATTTTTAATTCCAATCGTTTCATCATATACCCTTATAATCTGATCCTGCTGTATCACAGCTACCCCTCCCGTGCAGGCTACTGCCATACTGCCATCCTCACACTCATATACAGTTCTCACACGATCTGACGGCATTCCATCCTCCTGTGTAAAGCACATAATTCCCTCTCCGTCATAGCGAATCAGTCCATTCTTACCAAAAGCAGAAATCCAGATACGATCCTTACTGTCACGAATAATCGAACGAATCTTACAACCGTCAAGCATCTCCACCAAATCTGTGACCTCCAGCTCTTTTCCGGAAGCCGTCACCGCCTTCGCAAGAGGAATGCTTTCCACAATTCCTGTCTTTCCAAGCACCACAAGTCCTCTGTCCTTGCCCACAAATAACTGATCTCTGTACATGCAGGTCGTATTGATGACCTCTTCTTTTAAGTCATATCGTTCAAACATATCCATAAATCTGCTTGGAACAATCTTCATGATTCCCTGTCTTGAGGAGGTAAACCACAGATTCCCCTGATAATCCATCATCATTCGCTCAATGGAATTGTCAAACGGAATATTCTCCAATTTTTGAAAACTCCCCTCTGTCACAATACCGATACCATTGTCCGCACATACCCACAGCTGATTATCATATACTTCAACACAATTAATCGACTCCAACGGTGCCACATCAATTACCTGCGCATTTTTCAAATTGCTGTTCAGAGTGCCATAATAGATGCCTGACTCCTTTGTTCCAAAGTAGAAATAACCGTCGTTGTCCTTATCTGGAAGTATAGCACGGATATCACTGATACCAAGATCAGTTGTTGTAAAATATCTGACTAATTCTCCATTCTTTAGTATAAAAAAAGAACCATCCATCGTCAGACCATATATCTCATCATGATTTCCTGATTGAAGCTGTCTTACATATACTTCATTAATTCTCGGCTCTTCAATCGCATGAAGCACCATGTCACTGTCCACATAAGCAATTCCCTGTGTTGTTGCTATATAGATATTACCGACAGAATCCTCCACAATTGCGCGGATAGAAGAAGATTTTAATCCATCATCCAGATTATAACGTATGTATGTTCCCTGATCATTGACTGCCACTCCATTATCATTCGTTCCTATCCAAAGACGATCCTTGCTGTCCACATACAACCTTACCACACTGGTAATACCGGTAGTGGAGTCAATTCTTTCAAAAGTATTACCGTCGTAACGTACCAGACCACTATAACAGCCAATCCAGATAAAACCCTCGGAGGTTTCGGCAATTGCATTGGCCTCTGAGGTAGGAAGACCATTGGTATTATCGTAAAGTACTGTTGCATAACCTGTGTTTCCCTCTATCAGGTCTACTGCCATCTTCTTTTCCACCACTGCCTCTGCTGTCTGCGCTTTTATTGCTTCTGTCTCCTGCTCTTTTATCGTCTCTGCTTGCTGCGCTGCTATCGGAATTTCCTGCGCATTCACATTTGCCATCAAAATCAATACAATTAAAATCATCAGACAACTTTTTTTCATTTTTATCATTATCTTATGTGACATATGTATTTTCTCCTATTCATTTTTACATCTGATACTTAAAAATACTGTACTATATAACACTTATCCCAAATTACAATCGTATTATAAAAAAACAGCCCCTGATTGTCAACAGGTGGCTGTAAAAATCTCTGCTATGTAAGATAAACCGTTACTTATATCGTCATAAATCCCGCTATATGATTATCCGTCAAAAATGTGTTGCCACTATACAAAAAGAGAATGTCATCAATCCGGTAATCCTCTAATACCTCTGCCACAGTACCTGCGTAGTATCTCGGATCCACCACCACTATCTCCCTATAGTACGGCACAAGAAATGGAATATAACAATTGGCAAAAGAATCCTTAATGATAAGAATGCTTCTGTCGCTTTCTGCTGTTGTCCTGATATCAATCAGTGAGGAATTCCCTCCCAAAAACACTCCATATTTATCCTTCGCAGCAAGCTTATTCACATCATACAGGGAGCTTTTCTTCTTCTGCTCATCTACATAATTCACAATCACATCTGTCTGCACTTTCGGCAGATAAACATCAATTTCATCCCTCTCATGTGCAGCAAAACCGCTGTTACCGGATAACACTCCGTTAAAATCTGTCGCTATCGGATAAATGTCATAATCTGTCTCTTTTTCCGCATCAAGCTCAAATGTCTCCGCTGTTTCTTCAAACATATGATATGCACCGCGAGTTGTCCAGTGATGATCTGTTTTATAGTAGATTTTTTCCTTTTTATATTTTCTCATGACAGAAATACCATCTATCCATGTCACATTCTCTGCCAAACCGGCACGAACCTCCTGAAAATAGGTCTCTTCGTCCTCAATCTGCGCA
Organism: uncultured Lachnospiraceae bacterium; assembly: GCA_902767015.1. Lineage (GTDB taxonomy): Bacteria > Bacillota > Clostridia > Lachnospirales > Lachnospiraceae > Bovifimicola. The sequence goes on from CACXFV010000075.1 coordinate 9,154, forward strand.
TAGCTTGGCAAAAGCTCCGGATATATTGCTGCCACATCCGGCACCAGCATCATATAGATTGCTTTTTCATCAGTTCCTTTTACATATTCTGCCAGACTGTTAATGGCCTCTACGGTTCCACTGAGCACTTCCCGGTCAGGCTTATCGATATTCTTCATCAACTGACCATTTTTTCCATAAAAAATATTATTCTGTAATCTGCTGCCGCCTGCCAACTTCAACCCGGTATGAATGGTTCTGAATCCGTCTCTGAAAATAAACTGGTCTGACAGATAAGCTTCCAGATTATCCCCAAAACTGCCTCTTACAACACCTTCTATGGTAAATTCAGGTCTTTCAGCCAGAGAACGATTCTCGCTTTCAGAAATCTTTTTATCTTTTTTCAACAAGCCGGCACAATTTAAAACTACCACACATATCAGAAACATGATGCCCAACAGTGCATCTCCCATTGCCCTTTCTCTATTCTGCTTTGATTTCATAATCTGCACCTCTGTTAAAATCTAAAGTAAATAAACGGATTATAGGTATTGGCAATCAAATAGGACACCGACACAAGAAACAAAGCAATATATCCCATATCCGTCACCAGCTTTCTCCATTTGTAATACCCTTGCCGCATCATAAATGTATTCGGTATTTCTGTACAGCACAAAATACTCACAATCCACAATATTCTATGATTCATCAGGGTAAATAATACGCTCCGGTCAAACAGCCCACCCTTATGGAGAGAAAACATTCCATGCAGGTATCCTATTGCACCGTTTAAATCATTACTAAAGAAAAATACCCAGCCGATGATAACGATTACTATGACATACAAATGCTGCGCAAAAGCAGGCAGCCTGTGAAGCAGTCTGTCAAACAGGAATTTTTCAAAAATCAGAATTATCCCATAATATAGCCCCCACACGACAAAGTTCCACTCTGCTCCGTGCCATAATCCCGTGAGAAACCATACTACCATCAGATTAAATATCTGTCTCGCCCTTCCTTTACGATTTCCCCCAAGAGGAATATAAACATACTCCCGGAACCATGTTCCCAGAGATATATGCCATTTTCTCCAAAAATCTGTAATACTGACAGCGGTATACGGATAATGAAAGTTTTCTTTAAAATCAAACCCGAACATTTTACCCAATCCGATTGCCATATCTGAGTATCCGCCAAAGTCAAAATAAATCTGAAGGGTAAATGCCATCGCACCAATCCATGAAAGAGCCACCGGCACCGCCTCTCCGCTCAAAATTGCCATATTGACAGCTTCAAAAATCTCTCCCATCTGATTAGCAATGATTACCTTCTTTGCCAGCCCTGTGATAAAATATCTCGCTCCCTCTCCAAATTTCACAATGGACAACTTTCTTTTCATCAGTTGTCTCTCTATATCCACATATCGCACAATGGGGCCTGCTATTAATTGCGGAAACATCGCAATATATAGCGCAAAATTAATGAATTTTTTCTGTGCTTTTACATCGCCCCGATACACATCAACCAGATATGAAATAGCCTGAAAAGTATAAAAAGAGATGCCCAACGGCAGACTGATACTTCTAAAGTGCAGGCTGCCACCCGACAGATGATTCACATTCTGGATGACAAAATCAAAATATTTGAAAAATCCCAAAATAAGCAAATTAAAGGTAATAGCTGCCGACAAACTCATTTTCGCTCTTTTTTGAAGATTTCTTTTTTCTTTCACCTGTGTTTGAAAGCCTCTGACCGTATATTCTTTCTCTACATCCATAATTTCAATTTTCGGAATTACCCCTGACTTCTTTACCGGAGTCACCGGTCTTAACATTGCAATGTATTGCCCACACAGGTAATTAAAGAGGATAGACAACACCATCAGAATAATATACACCGGCTCTCCCCATGCATAGAATAGGAGGCTTATTATCAACAAAATATAGTTTTTAAACCTGTACGGTACAATATGATACACAACTAAGGAAGTCAATAAAAAAATAAAAATAAAAGTAAAACTGCTAAAAACCATTTCATATCTCCGAACTTCTCTCCCCCGGTAAAATAATTCACTTAAGTATTCTTTTTAAACTCAGCAACAAAATCCAAAGCATTCTCAGAAACTGATAATAAAATATAGCTTCCCCTCACAACCACCTGTGCATTTTTCAGAAGCTTTTCCTGCATCGGCGCATACCCCTCAAAATCCTTCCTTCTGCTTTTGATTCTCTTGTTAATGACTTTCTCAATCTCCACAAGCTGTGTCTGCTCCTTTACCTTAATCAGCAAAAGCTCTTCTGCCGACATTCCGTTTTGCGAAATATACATCATAACGCCATCATAATCAGCACTGTTAAGACCATAATACCTTTTCAGGCCTCTGCCGCCCACATCCTGCATTTCATTTTTATCAACCATTTTCTCAAGCCCCGCACTCACTTTTGTAAAAGGCCCATCTTTAACCCCTGTGTAATGGTAGATAGCCACAATAAATCCGATAATACATACTGCCGATAAAATGATGCCTGACCGAAGCATTCTCATGTTCATATTACACCTCCAGTCTGCCACGGACTTGCCTGTGACACTGCCACCAATAAATGAGTAAAAAAATATTTCTCATACCCTTCTTTCACGATAACAATCCCGCCTGCAATGCCATACTATACAACCAACATGGATAAAACTGATACTTAAAATGACATCCATCAGGCTCAAAATATTCTTCTTTTACGATTCCGGTACTATCAAGGCATGTCACCTGATATTCTGCGCAGACTTCTTTGATAATCTCATTATAGGGTGCCAGATTCTCATATTCCGGTCCCCCTGCTATTCCCGGATTCACAACCGGAAAAAGAAGATTCGCATAGATATACGCGTTCGGAAGCCTCTGTTTTACTTTGCCAAGCAAAGTTCCATACTCTCTTCTGAATCTATCATAATCACTTTTTACTTCTTCCACATCATTCAGACCAAAATAGAGAAATACATTCTTAGGTCCTAATCCGACTGCCGTATCAAGCTGCGCATCCACGGCACGCATACTGGCGCCTATCTTCGCTGTGACACTGGAAGCATCAATAACATTATAATATGCCAGCGACTCTGCAATAGAATCTCCCATAATCACACTATTGGCATATATCTCCCGATAATGATAGGCATTCACATCCACACCTGCACAATAATCAATCGCACCCTCCGGAATTACAAGTGGGATGCGGTAATTAGACGGATCTCTCACCTCTTGTCTCTCCTGCGAGTCAGTACTCTCCGGCATTGTCTGTGAAGTTATCTCCTGCACGTTCGTCTGCGTTGTCTCCTGCATATCTGTCCCTATATCTGCCTGTGCCTCATCCTGTTCACCCGATGATTCTTCCTTCGGTACCTGTTCTATCTGTTGAGATATACTGCTACCCTCCTTAAATTGCTCCTGAACAGATTCGATTTCTTCTTCGATAGCATATAAATCTTTTTCTTCCATCTCTTTTAAAAGCTTAACGCCGGCAGCCGTCCGGGTCTTTTGCGTCTTTTCCGAGCGAAGCAACTTTGATTCAAACAGCTTTTTCGGCGATTCGGCTATCAAAATAATTACAATAATCCCTATTATCGCAACGAGCAGGATATATTTTATAGAATTTTTCATCGACAGCTACCTCCATCTGTATCTCTCTGTATTCTCCAATTTTCCAATCTATAACCTTTGTATCTTTACCTATTACATCTTAAATCTTTTCCACTTTAAATGTTTTACTTTTAAGCGTTCGTATTTTATTATAAATCCTATTATTAGTTAGAACAATTTAACTATTATTACATTCTTATTACAATTTTTTTAACCCTTGCCCCCACTTTGAACGTTAACTTTGATTGTATCATTCTCCTTTGAATAGCGTGCGGCACGCTATCTCTTTAATCCCTTTAATATCACCCCCATCACTAACATGACAATTGCCGCATAAAACAGGTATTCCTGCCAAGGGGAACCTGTACCTGCGATTTCAAAAATTCCTCGCAGCATACTGGATACCGCTAATGTCGCCACTCCTGAGTGATAGGCATTGATTGCCACAATTCCCCATTTTCCCGTTTCTTTTTCTCCGAGCAAAAGTACTGAAGGCAAAACTCCTAATACCAGCGGAATTGCAAATAAATATGTGAGATAAACAGAATACACATTGTGCGAAAACTGATAATATATCATTGTAAATATACCGCAAAAAATTGTTATACCCATATATCGCAAAGCTATTTTTTTATGATTTAAAGTATACAATATCGCTCACCTCCCTTTCTTTAATCTTTCCATGGCTGGTAGGTTCATTTACAACTTCACCGTTAAACCACATCGTAGACGAACCTCCGCCGTCCAGATTATATGCCGTCTCACAGCCATATTCCTGCATCACCTCTGCCAACTGATAAATGGTAATCCCTTCACTCTTTGATGTTCTCCCATCAGAAACCACTACAATGTAGTGGAGCGGTTCTATCATTCCTATAGCTGTCCTCGGATTACTGTTCATAGACCTTGCAACCTCCTCCTTTTCTCCTACAATAATCTGTCCCTCCTGCAACAGACCCGGTCCAAAGGAATAAATCTGCACTGCTCCCGCTTCTTTTAATGCTTCGGCACTTACCTCATTTTCCTTAATTATCTCAAAACGGCCGTCTTCATATACCACCAGGTCTTCATTGTCCGAGACACTCCTCTTTGAACTGCGATACAGATAACCGTTGCGCATCACATATCCATCATCCCTAAATCCATAAAAATCTCCGTTAATGGCAAAAATGGCCTGATAATACTTCGCAATATCTGATGTGGTATCCGTCACATTTCTGCCAAAGGAATCCTCTGCCAGTCCCGAACGCAAAAGTTCCGACGATGCCACCTGTATATCCGCAACATAAATCGTAGTGTCATATCTTCTGATTGTATTAATGTTGACGGATAAAGTCCCGCTCACATAAGAATGGTCAGTAATGGCAATCTCTTCTGCTTCATCCGTTTTTTTCAAAGACAACTCCTCTTTTGACTGACCGCCTTCACTGCCCGTATCTTTTATGACCTCCGACATTTTGACCACATTTCTCGGAATCACAAAGGTATACAAAAGTGTAAAAACGGCATATGCCGTCAGGGCAATTCCATAAAACAGAGCCCAATAATTTATCTTCTTTTTTCCCATATCATTTCTCCCCCCTTCCGCTCTTCGTTTTTAAATACCCATGTCTTCTGCAGCTGATAACTGGCAAAGAATAAAATCGTATCAACAATCAATTTTCCAATCTGATCTATGATACCAAATTTTGATAATACTGCCACCATAAACGCACTCAGACACATCTGTGCCGCAAATAACTCAAAGTATCTGACCATGTCACCGCCGACTCTGTTATGACTTTCAAAACAATACTTTCTGTTCAAATAAAAATTAATGCTGCCTGAACTGATTCTGGCAATTGATGTAGCATAAAAGATTTCTCTGAAACCGGAAAAATGAAAAATACCGAGCATCAGACAGAACAAAAGATAATCTGCCAGTGAACATCCCAGCGCAATCGCCACGTATCGGATTGGTTTTTTGTAAATTCGATAGGAATCTTTTACCGGATGGAAATGAGATTCTCTGTTTTCCTCTTCATAAACAGTTTCAATATCTGTATAGACTAGCTCTGTCTCCCTGACTGCCGCTAACAGAAAATTCAACTCGTACTCATATCTGTCCCCCTCCGTGGTGAGCGCCAACTCTAACAACAGCGGTGGAATAGCTCTCAAGCCGGTCTGGGTATCTCTGCATTTGATTCCTGTTTCAAATTTAAAATAGGCCGAGGTAATTCTGTTTCCCAGTCTGCTCTTCCATGGAACGTCATCACCATGAAAATCTCTTGTACCTAACACCAGCTTTCCCGGATGGCATAGTCCGGTTCTCGCAACTTTTTTTACATCTCCGGCAAGGTGTTGTCCATCGGCATCCACTGTAACAAAAATATTGTCTCTGCCAAATATCTTAACCGCTTCCTTTAATCCTGTCTTAACAGCGTTTCCTTTTCCCAGATTTTCCTCATGACTGACCACGTGACAGCCATATTCATAAGCATCTTTAAAAACCTTCTCATATTTTTCACTGCTTCCGTCATCCACCACCACAATATGCTCCAGACCGTTCTCAATTAATTCATCGATTAATTGGAGCATTTTTTGATTCGGATTCAACGCCGGAATAATAATAATCGGTTGCATAATCATCCCTTCTTTCCACTACTTTACACTAACAAATCAATATTTATTGTATTCATCTAATTTGTTACTATGTATCATAGCGAATCAAAAAAAAATTACAACCGACTTCACCAAACACTCAATATTCTTCAGAAAATCATCACAAATATCTGTTCGTAATCTTAGCTTGCAGCGCCTCCTGCACCGGCTTCTATATCATCATATCCTCTTTTCAATGTCGCATGAAGTTCTTCGTCAGACATCCTATCTGCATTAATAGATGCCGGTGCCTTAGGTAGCGTGACAGCAAACGGTATTCCTCCAGTTAAAGAAATCTGATTGATATTCATGTCTTGCAACATTTCCACTTTTTTATTCTATCTTGGCACCGTTTTGGTCCCATTGAGCCTATTTTTCGCTATTCTTTCCACCTATTCCAAGCATCGAGCAGGAGGGGAACTTCCCCTCCTGCTCGATGACAACGCTATAGTCCATCTCAGGGCAAATCCCCATAAAATCTAGCTTTTTAGAAATACTATCAAAGATTACTCTATAATTGCAGCAACCATACCTGAACCAACCTAATTTATCTTTTCAATCTCTGTATAATATCTGAAGCTGAATACAGAATGTCAGACACAATAATCCTATCTCCTAAAATCTTATAAAAAACCGAATAATCATCAACAACCAATCTCCGTATTCCTCTTGAATGTTCCGGTTCGAAATCCAGTATTCTATATCTTTCCGGAAATACATCTAACTTCATTATTTCATCTGCAATTCTATTATACTGTGCCAAAGCATTTTCAGGTGATAACAATTCATTTGCAATATAGTTGTATAAATTTTCCATATCTTTCAATGCTTTATCTGTAATTTCTACACTGTACTTCTCCATATTAATGGTTCTCCCTAAATCTAGCGAAAGCCTCCGCTGCATTCTGCACTCTACCAGCTTCTATATCATCATATCCTCTTTTCAATGTCGCATGAAGTTCTTCGTCAGACATCCTATCTGCATTAATAGATGCCGGTGCTTTAGGCAGCGTGACAGCAAACGGTATTCCTCCAGTTAAAGAAATCTGATTTAAATACATATCGATGGCTGTTGACATCGGAATTCCTAGTTTTGATAATACAGATTCAGCACTTTGCTTTACTACTGGATTTACTCTTAAATTTAAAGTTGCAGTTTTCTCCATAATTCAACACCTCCTGCCTTTAATTGTAACGTAAATGTCGTTACTTTTCAATAGGTTTCTAATTATTTTCATCAATTATATCAAATATTGACATTTGCTCGTATCCTATGTCTTTTTCACTAGCACTCTCAATAAATTGAATCAAATCTGTTCTTTTTGACGTGCGTGAACTTCTGGTTCAAAACTAATTTGATTCAAATTAATTTCATTTATTTTTTCAATTTTAGTTCCTATTGTTCTATAGCTGACGCTATTTCAAATGAAACACCATTTCCAAATTTTTTCCGATAATTTTACTCTTATTGTTCGCAATCATTTTCTGCATATAAAAACCGCAATCTCAAGCCATACAAGAGATTGCGGTATGTTTTAAAAGTTATTTAGTTCTAAAAAGTGATTATTCAATGATTGTGGCTACTTTTCCTGATCCAACAGTACGTCCACCTTCACGGTCTTCTGGTTACTAATCAGTATCTTTTTCACTTATATTTTATGTCGTTTTATCCACTTATTTCATCAGATATTCTGTTTTATTCTCTTTTCTTCTGAAAAAATGTATCAAATATGTATCAGATATTTTCTCGTTTTTTCGTTCACCTTTGGATATTATAGAACAGATTGTAGGATTTGTAAACGCAAAGTTTTTATAATTGTATCTATTAACCTTCTGTTAGTAATTTTTGCCAATTTTTATCTTGATTTAGAAAATACTTTATACAAAGCAATACTCTCAAGTGAACGTTCAAAATATGTATAATACCTAATTCCAAACTTCCGCTCTGCTTTCTTATCTATTTTTCATATTCTTAAAGTTTCTTAAATAATTTTGAAAGAGTAACAAAACTTAATATCTCAACAAGTGCATAAATAGGTTATTCATTTTGAAAGTTTTGCACAAATAGTGCCTTAGAAATTCTTCTAATTTTCTAAACCGATAGGCACTATTGTAATCTGTTATTTTGAATCTGTTTATTCATTCTCTTTTTAATAATGCGTGAAAAGATTCAATACACTCATTATATCAGGTGTTTTCTTGATTTAAGCATGCATTAGGCATTAAAAATAATACTGGCACATATTATTTAGATCAGTTTGATAAATAATAACGTATCATAATGAGACATTTCCTCAAGTTTCCTATTTCCAAACATAATTTGGAGTATATCAATACAAGTCTCCATATTAAAGTTTTCCTCCATTTCTCGCATCGAATATTGCCCGCAAATATTTTTTAGAATTGCCTTAAACCCAAGAGCAGCCTGTATATACATTATATAACTCTAGTAGAACGTAAATTAATCGCCTATACCAATTTCAAAAATGAAAGTATGTTATTTTCTATGTGATAACAACATTTAATGGTATAGCTAATTACTTTATGCTCTACTAGTTTTCTGGAGCATCCATTTCCAATAATCATTCTTTCAATGTATAAAGAAATGATTACTTGCCATCATAAAATCTACAATTCCATAATCTTGCTTTTTTAGCTGCGTTCTAAATTATCTAAAGACATTTGTCCTCTGATTTTGTTCCATAATTGTAAAACTTTAAATTTATTGATAGAATCTTTACATTTCCCAATTCATACAAAACTTCTAACTTATTCACTAACTTGTTCCCTTTCCCAAATTATATTATAAAAATCAACAAACACCGAAAATAATTCACCATTATCCTTTTTATTAATTTTAAATAACTCAAACTTCGCACTTTGAGGTTATTCGTCGTTTTTAGTGGGTAGTTTCGATATTCGTAAGGGGTTGACATGGAGCCTCTGACGGCATGATTTGCCAGCCTTGC